>JBAUMA010000642.1:0-10446 GCA_049578485.1 Specibacter sp. | reverse complement strand
TCGGTTCGGGATCAAACTCCACTCCGGGCCACATGCTCGCAACAGGCGGCCAGATGCCTACCCTTAAGAACCCGCCGTTCGTGGGAGCCCACCCTGTCTGGGACCTACCTTCCATCTTCACCGCCGCCGGGGCCGGCGGCATCTCTTGGGCCGCATTTCCGGACGCCTCCGGGTATCCGAGCAAGTTCTACAAGAGCCTGACCACTGCCCCCGGCTCCTCGGAGGTCTTCCCGCCCAAGGACTTCATCCCCATGGCCAAGGCCGGCACCCTCCCGCGGGTCTGTTATGTCTGGAGTCCTGCAGGCTACGACGAACACCCACCGCATGTGAGCACTCCCGACTACGTGACCAAGGGCCAGAACCTGGTGTGGGACAGGGTGCAGGCAGTCATCGACGGCGGCGGCTGGGCTGACACCACCTTCATCCTCACCTGGGATGACTGGGGCGGCTACACCGATTCAATCCCGACCCCGGCCATTGAAACCGTGCCGGACGCCCTCCACCCGGACGGCTTCGCGGCCATCGGCGGATCCCGCTTCCCCCTGCTCATGTTCGGCGGCAAAGTCAAACAGGGCATCGACCCCCAATGGCACTCCCACGCGTCGATCCCCAAGACCATCATTGACCTCCTGGGGCTCCCCGCCATGGGCGTCGAACGCGTCGATTCCGCCCCCTCCCTGGCGGACCATGTTGATCCGACGCTGACCCGACCGGAACCTCCAGCCCCGGGCACCACAATCACCCAACCGACTCCCCCGGACCCCACTCCAACCCCGGTCCCGCCGGATCCCTGGGCGGGACCCACCGGCCAGCCGATGCCCCCGCTGATCACCCTGGACGGCACCGTCGTTACCGCTCCGACGGACGGAAAGGTGAACAAGAACCCGCCGAAACCACCGAAGCCGGCCACCGCGTAGGGCACCGTCATCGAACCCCAGGCTCGCCCATTCGTTGTAGCAATATGGCCAACGCGGTTTCATACGCATGACTGGACGGATAGTCGCTGTGCGTGGCGAGTTTCAACATGTACGACGACGTGTCCAGCTCATCAGCACCGCGGTCAATTGAATTCTCCTGATATGAGTTCACCGGGAATCCAAGGTAATCGGTTCTACGCCACAAGTTGATCCAGCGGGGCCGGCCTTCCGCGGGGGTTGTCAGCAAGTGCGAAAGAGTTTGTTCGGGCGCCGTCTCGAGTGTCAGGGAGAAATCCTCGTCCACCTGCTTTTTCCATGGATCCCAATTCCACAAAGACGGGCTTTGACTGCCACGCGTACCGAGCACGGCCGGCCCAAACAGCTCGGGAAACAACCGGCCAAAATAGGCCCGCAGTTGGCAGCCATACGTCAATAGCCCAATATTGCTTGAATCCTTGCCGGCCGCATCGCGGGCAAATAGGCAAGCCACGGCCAGGACCGAGCCCAGGCTATGCGCCGAAATGACCACCTTTTGACGCCCCGGGGAAGATTGCGGGGAATCCAACCAGTCGTCTATCCGGGCACTGAGTTCCGGGACGACACGTTCGGCATAGCACGGCGGGCCGAGGGGGTGGGCGGCGTTGGGCAGGAAACACATCAGATCCCATAGCAGCCCGACGGGGCGGATCTCGGTGGCCGTCGCGCTCACGACAATGCCGCCCACGACTGCCACCGCGAGGATTCCCAGCACGACGCTGGAGAACGGTTCCGTCTTCGATAGAGCGCCCTGCATATGGCCACCCGGTAGTGAGTCTTCAACGATGCCCCAGGCCAGCGTCCCCAGCAGGCCCATCAAGAAGGTGCCCGCAAGCCAACCCAGGGTTTGTTCGCCGCGGTGAAGCAGGCCCATCATTCGCCGACCGGACAGCACCAAGTTCGCCGCGGAACCCAGTGGCGTTCTTGCCGGTTCGGGGTGTCCGTTCGGGTAACCCGCGGCCTTGGTGCCTTGCACGGGCATGGAATTCGGTTTCGGCGTACTGAGCACGCGCAGGGGGCGCAGCAACTGCCGACACATGGCAATGCCGACGACCAACCCCACCACAAAAACGGTCAAGAGAAGGGCAAGTCCGTAGTGGTCATAGATCGGGACTTCCTTCACCGGAGGGACAACAACCGGCGCAAGGGAATTATCCGTAGTCAAAGACCGCCAGGTCACCGGTGTTGCAGTCCCACCCGTAAGGGACAACTTCCCATGGAGGAAATTGGCGGTGCCCACCACGAGGACACTGCTGAGGGCCAGGCCAACGCCCAAGGCAATGACCATAATAACGCCCGGGCCCATACCGTTCCAGCCCTCATACTTATGGGAGGGCCCAGGGCGCCGTCGGAATAGGTGAAGTCCCAACACGGAAATCAGCACGAAGGCCACGATAAATAGAGCAAGGCGTTGCAGGACATTTGCGTTCAGCCCCAAAACCACAAAACCTCCAATGAAGCAGGCAACAGCGCCGGCAAAAAGGACGAGGGAAGTGATGGTGCCGGCGCCCCGACGCCAGCCCAGGCCGGCAATGGCCATCGCGACCATGGCAAGAACCAGCAGGCTTGGTGTCAAGACGATGCCCAGGAAGGCAGCATTAACTTGTTCCGCCTGGGATCCCACGGCGGCAACCTCAGGGTGAACCCATAGGAGGACGGCATTGGCCAGCCACAATGCCGTGACAACACCCAACAAGCACCAGGCCCACCCCAGTTCACGGTGCCACACTGGATTCGGGATCCTGCGCATTGACATTCGCGGATCTTCGACGTCGGCATTGCCGCTGACACTGACGACAATTCGGCAGGTGACGGCTACCAGCATTGCCACGGCCACGAGCAGGACGACGAACGAGTCCAGCCTCGCGGCGATGACGGTCAGCATAAATGACGGGCTCTCTTGGGCATCCTGCGCCATGACCAAACCGCCACCACACTGCGGACCAAAGAACGTCGACACTTCCCGGCACTCCGGAACCGACGAATACACGGCATCCCAGGCGAGCATCGCAGTAATCAAGGCTCCCGCCCCGGAAAGGTGGAGCAATTCCGTTGCCCGGGGCATCATCGGGCTGTACCAGAATCCATTCGTTTTCAGGATCGGATCCGCCGGCGTCGCAGTCTCGGAGGATTCCGTCGCCCCGGCCGGAATCTTACCGCCGCGAATATGTCTAGCCGCATTTGCCGAGAACCGGACACGCCCCACAACCGAAAGAACGTAGATCACCAGAAGCATCACTAGGGGCAAGAGTGCAAGGACAAAGTTGCGCTTGAGTTGATCCAGCGACGCCAGCCCATTGAGCAGGCCCGGCAGGGTGGAACAGATTTGTCCCGCACGAATGCATTGAGTGCCTATCAGGTCAACACTGGCGGCCGTGGCTGAGGCGACAAGCAGCAGTGTCAAAAAGAATCCAAAGACCCTTACGGTTCCGCCACCATTGGCGTCCCGCCATCCCCGCCCCCCAGGTGTGCCGCCGCTTTCCCCAGCGCCTCGGCCGGCCAATGGTCGCATCCAATATGCTGCATTGCACAGTGCGAATGGCAACATCATGAGCCAACCAATCCTGCGAATTACCGCAGCACTCTTGCCGAGGATGTTGGCTCCAGGAACCGGAGCGTACCGGGCCATGGAGCCCCAGGAGTATGCTTCCCGCCGGATATTGTTCGGTACCTCGCTGCCACGTTGTGGCGCTGGACCGCGATCGCCCGATGGCTTCTTCGGAATCCAAAACGAGCCCAGATCATCTCCGTCCACCTTGACCGCGTCACCCTGGTCAACGCCCAGCATTTCCCAGGGCGGAGTGTCCCTGACGCCGTGAATCCGCAATTCGAGAATATGAGGTTCGACGGGCGGGCCACTCAGGGAGGATTCCGAAACCTTCGGTTTTCGGCTCATGGCATTTCCCATCTGCGAAATAGGCTCCGGCAGGGAGTAGCTGATATTACAACAAAAAGATGCCATTGGCATAGGTAATTCAAGAGATAGCCGCAAGAAATAAAGGTGTATTGCCCGTCGGTATCTGAATTGCGCACGTTCAAGCCATTGAATTCGAGCGCCTTTACTGCCGATTCCTCCCCCAACCGGTGCCGATCACCAGCGAGTCCGACGAACACTGGTTTGCGTTGCGGGGACGCCCACATCCAGGCGACTTTCAAGCGGGTAACGCCTCGGTAACGCGTGCCGGGGGAAGCTTGGGCTACGGAATATTAGAGGATTGGTGACGCGATGAGTGAGCTTCGAACTACATGGACACCACAGCAGGTTCAGGAACGGACCGGCGAGGCCAATGAGTCCTTGCCGGAGGCCCGGACCACCGACAGGTACCCGGCACAAGGCAGGTCCAGCGGCGTGGACGTGCTGGCAGGTGAGGACTTGGCTGGGCCGGCCGCGGCTCAGGCAACGGCCTCTGGCACAGGACTTCAGGTCCCCCCAGACCCGCCGCAACACCTCAACGATCAAGGCGGTCAGTGATGGGCCTCTACTTTCAAAACGGCACGGGGGACACACTCTTCGTTGCCTATGCGTACTACGCCCCCGGTTGCGAGGGAGGAACGGATTGGGCCAAGAAGGGCTGGTACGGGATCGGGCCAGGTGGCACGGCGAAGGTCCTCAGCGGCTGGGCCGGTCCCGGCAAATACTTCTTCTTCGCCGAGAACAACTCCCGCACCCGCGCCTGGTCCGGCCCGTTCTTCACGCAACTGCCCTCACGGGCGTTCGACTGGTGCTGGAATACCGGGAGCACGGACAGCCGCACGCTCGGTCTTGCCAAGATCGAAGTCGGGTGGGGAATTTTGGACCACACAGTTCGCCTCGTTTGATGCAGGAGGACCCAGTTCGCCACAACACAGACCTCCGTGCCGCGGACCGGGAAGATTCAGGGTGGGAGGGCAACTTTTCAAAGGAGTCCCAAAATGGTTGCACCACGAATGATCGAAGTTCGACAGCCTCACCAAGGTGACGTGATCGGGAAGAAGTTTGTGATCGCCGGATACGGCACGGGCTTTGAGGCGGTGGTCCTGTGGAACGTTTTGGACAACACTGGCCATTCCCTCGGAGGCGGCAATATTCTGGGCGCCGGATCCATGGGGGTTATCCTGGACTTCGGCAATTCGGTCACGCTTGGAAGTTCCCCGGTCCGCGGCGGGCACGTGACATTGCAGGTGTTCGGCGACGATCCTTCGGGCATTCATCCTCCCGGACCGGACCTGAACATCGTTCACGTCACGCTGTTCACCGCACTGCAGGGCTTCAAGCTGTACGAAGTCAAGAGCGGCGACAACCTGACCAAAATCGCGCAGCAGCAGGGCCAAAACACCACGGCCAATGACATCTTCGAGGCGAACCGCGACCGCATCGCCAACCCCAACTTGATCTTCCCCGGGCAGGTTTTCCGGATCCCCTTGCTGGCCTAAGAACAGTTCGTCCAGTCCGGAGCGTTCGCCTCCCCCCGCAACGCTCCATGTCCGAGTTCCGCATGACATTGGGCGCCCCGGACTGTGCGCGTAGGCATGGTCCGCCAGGACCGGGGCCGAGGGCACCCTGACCGTGGCCGTCGGCCCGACTCCGCGCGACACCTTGGTCAGTCCCATGCTGCGCACGGACTATCATTCAAGGAGATCCCCCACTTTTTTGACGCAGCATTGGAGCCCCCATTACAGACGTGACCGCCGCGCATGATGTCTACTACGGCAATCCCGCAACCGACGACGACATTGCCCTCGTGGAGGAAACACCGCGGTCCGCCGTCGCCCGCTTCAAGGACCGGCCCGACGTCGTCCGTCACGGTGGCAGGTACGTCCTGGTCAACCGCGACCGCACGCCGAACGAGGCCATGGTGGAGGACCTGTTGTTCATTCGCGGCGTCCTCGAGGCTGCTGGTCTGAACTACATGCTGGTGCGCGGCAACGACGAACGCCCCGTGATCTCGGTTGACTGGAAGAACCGAACCGCACTGCGCAAAGCCCTGGTTGAGGCCTGTGCCAATGAACCGTTCTATGCCATGACCGTGGACGCCCGCAAGAAGTCCGCATTGCTGGTGGCCGACGGGACGCTGGCCAGAAACCGCAAGTCCCGGATCCTGCGCCTGTACCGTCCACGGTGGGAGCCCGAGGGCGGCCTGGGCTACGGCGCGTCGTTGGGTGTGCAAATCGAGCTCTGGAGTTTTGAGGGCGACCAATTGGTGCTCCCCATCGAGAACTCGCTGACCCGCCGCACGCTGCTGGCCCAGGACGCCGTGCGCGGCACCGTGGAACGGTACGGGCACACGTGGCCGACCATTGAGAACATGTTCGCGGACCATGCATCCGATATTGCTTTCGACATCGACCTCGTGTTCTCCTGGGTTGACGGCAGCTCACCGGAATACATCGCGGCCCGCCGGGCCCGGATGGACGGTGTTGTGGTGGGAGAGGGCGACGACCACGAAGCCAGGTTCCGGCAAATCGACGAGCTCAAGTATGCACTGCGCTCCGTTTACACCTTTGCGCCGTGGGTTCGGCGCATCTTCATCGCCACGGACTCCCCCGCCCCGTCGTGGCTGGCCGACCACCCCTCCGTCACGGTGGTTCGCAGTGAGGAGTTCTTCGCGGACCCGTCGGTGCTGCCCACGCACAATTCGCAGGCCGTGGAGTGCCAGTTGCACCACATAGAGGGCCTCTCGGAACACTTCCTGTACTCCAATGACGACATGTTCTTCGGCCGCCCCGTCAGCCCGGACATGTTCTTCACGCCCGGCGGGATCACCAAGTTCATCGAAGCGGAGACGAGGATCGGCCTGGGCGAAAACGACGCCGAGCGAAGCGGCTTCGAAAACGCGGCCCGGGTCAACCGGAAGCTGCTGTGGGAGCGGTTCGGGCGCATCACCACCCGGCACCTGGAACATGCGGCCGCACCACTGCGCCGCAGCGTCATGGCGCAGATGGAACGCGAGTTCCCCGCGGAATTCAAGGCCACGGCGGCCAGCACCTTCCGCGCGGCGGAGAACATTTCCGTCACCAATTCCCTGTACCACTACTATGGGCTGCTCACCGGCCGGGCCGCCATCCAAAACGATGCCAAGGTCCGGTACATCGACACCACGGCGCGGGCGGGCCTGAACTACCTGCCCAAACTTCTTGCCAAACGCAATATGGACTTCTTCTGCCTCAACGACGGCAGCTTCCCGGAAGTCCCCGCCGAGGAACGGGCAAAACTGGTGACCGACTTCCTGCAAAAGTACTTCCCGATCAGGGCGCCCTGGGAAAAGTAGCTGTCCCTGCCCCCACCCTTGGCGACGCCTAGAACGGGGCCAGCCCGCGCCGTCGTGCCTGGACCGGGATGCCCGTGGTGCGCGTCGCGTGATCGGGAATGCGTACCCCGGCCGCGGCGAGACGAGCCCGGGTTTCCTCGGCACTGACCTCCTCGCCGACAGTCGGGCCCGCACCCAGCGGCACGCACGAGTGGACAATGGTGTGCTCATACACGTGGACCAGGTTGAAGGCCTGCCCGCCATCCCGGCCCCGAGTCCCGCCGACGGGCACGTTGAGGTCCTGCGTGTAGCATGTGGCGGAGGCGACGGACACCGGGATCCCGGCAAACATGGCCGTGGTCGAATAGTGCAGGTGTCCGGCCAGAATCGTGCGAACGTCCGAGCCCCGCAACACCGCTGCCAGCTCTGATTGCCGGCGCAACTCGACCAGCACGGCCAAGTCCAGCACGCTGGGCACGGGCGGGTGGTGGAGTGCCAGGATGGTGCCGTCAGGGGCCGGCGTCGCCAGTTCCCTGGCCAACCACTCCAGCTGGTCCGCGCCGAGCTCGCCGTGGTGGAATCCGGGCACGGAGGTGTCCATGGTGATGACCCGCAGCCCGTCCAGAAAGTGGATCCGGTCGATGGGGGCGCTGTCGGCGGGTTCATCCAGCAAGCTGGCACGGAAGTTCCCGCGGTGGTCGTGGTTCCCCATGGCCCAAATGACTTGGGCACCCATGTCCGCGCAGGCAGGTTCCACGATGCTGCGAAGTTTGCCGTAGGCCTCGGGGTCACCCTTGTCGGTAAGGTCCCCCGTGAAGATGACCGCCTCCGGCCGGGCACCCGAGGCTAAGATCTCGGCGAAAATCTGGCGCAGACGCGCCTCGCTGTCCACGTCCCCGTACAGGGGGCCCGGGCCACCCAACAAGTGGGTGTCGCTCAAATGAAGCAGGAAATGTCGCGGCCTGGGGTGCTCGGCCTCAATGAAGTCCATGACTGCCTTAATGGTCGGGTGGATGCGGCGGCTGCCGTGTCCCTCTCATGTACTCTCATCCAACCACCGCCGACGTGAACTGACGGCCAACACTCCCGAGCATTTGCAATAACGTCTGTGGTTGAACGACCCCGTTCGCCGTGCCGGGTGGCTATTGCCCTGGGACGGGCCCGATTCCCCACACTCCGGGCCAGTCCAGAAGTGTGTTGACACGTTCAACACACTGACGGGAGCCCAGCTACCCGGATTGGGTTATGGTTCGTCGGTTTTTGCTTCCCGGACTCTTTCTTCGATGGCATCCAGTAGCAGGCCCATCCCAAAGTCGAAGAGTTTATCCGTATCAGGATAGAGAGATCCGGACGCAGCACTAGATGCAGGGAATATTGCAGGATCCAAGGCTGAGTAGATCCGCCGTTGTTCATCCCTAAGACTCGGTGTAGTCATCCATGGAGAAAGCGCTGCGACGAGTCCATACCCAACCGTGTGGTTATAGATGGCCTGGTGGAACAATCCAATGTCAGCCGATGGCACGCCTGCACGCCGCAGTTCATGGACTGTCCATTCCGTCAACGCGAAAAGCCTTGGCTGGTCATCGGCTTGACCTGCCATAGCCTCGGCGAGGCCGACATGGCGCCGATAGATGCCGAACCATGCGCGCATCAACGTGGCTAGGTTTTCCCGCCAGGGTCTGCCTGGCTCTGGCTCGGGGACATCGGCAAAGAGGAGATCGATGAGTGCGGAGAGGAGGTCCATTTTGTTTTTGAAATGACGGTACATGGCTGTCGAATCAACACCGAGTTCCCTCCCGAGGCGGCGGAGTGTGAGGGCGCCAAGGCCTTCCCTGTCGCAGAGGTCCCGAGATGCTTCAAGTATCATGTCGCGATCCAGACGCGCGTGATGGACCGGTGCGGAATCGTGAATCGCATCCTCGTGAAGTTGAGATTGAACCATCATGTCATCGTCTCATAACTAGCAACTGAAGAATATTAAGTCATCGCTGTTGACATCACCGAGGACATTGGCATTAGCTTACGTCAAGTGATTTGAAGTTGGAGACTTCGCCCCCGCACATGGAGGAAATAGTGAAAGGCATCGAGATCGGCGAGCATATGGAACGCCGAGCCTACAAGCAGGAACTCCACCGGTCCCTTGGGCTCTGGGAGAATATTTCGCTTGTGGTCTCTGCTGTAACCCCCGCCACGGGGGCATTCATTATTGCGCCGGTCCTGTTCACATTGACCGGCACCGGTGCTCCTTTGACGTTCATTGTCGCCGCCTTCATGGGATTGGCGTTGGCCTTTTGCTGGGCCGAGTTGGGGTGCGCCTATCCGATTGCGGGTGGCGACTACACTTTCGTCGCCCGAATCCTTGGCCGTCCCGCCGGATTCGTGTCGCTCATTTTGAGTGGACCAGTCCAGGCCGTCTTGATTCCAGCAGTCGTAGCCCTCGGAATTGGGCAATATGTGGGCGTCATCTTTAGCGTCAACACCAATATTCTGGCTGCCGTGATCATCCTGCTCGGCGCGGCAGTCGCGATCTTGGGTGTCCGGCTCAGCGCAATTGCGGTGGGAGTACTCCTTGCCATAGAACTACTGGCCGTCGTGTTTGTGGGCGCGCTGGGTCTGTTTCATGTCCAGCGTCCAATCGGAACGCTCTTTCAGCCGCTGATCACCCATCCAGACGGTACAACGCAGACCTTGACGATTGGCGCACTCGTTGCCGGCATCGCCGTTGCTAGCTTTGCCTACAACGGATTCCAAGGCGCGCTGCTCTACTCCGAAGAAACCACGGGGAGCCGCCGAAACGTGGCGCGATCGGTATTCATCGCATTGGGAGTTGCTGTCGCATGCGAGGTACTGCCGGTTTCCATGGCAATCCTCGCCTCACCGTCGCTTGCGGACCTCTCAGCAAGCCCCAACGCGTGGCAGTATTTTCTGACGTCAATTGGTGGAGACACCTTCAATACAATCATCAGCCTGGCCATTGCCATTGCCGTCCTGAATGCCGTGGTAGCCCTCATGCCCTTCTTCGCACGAATTCTCTACAGTTCCGGGCGGGACATGGCCTGGCCCGCACCTGTGAGCAAAGCCCTCGGAGCAGTCCATCCACGGTGGGGAACTCCTTGGATTTCAACCATCGTGGTCGGCGTTGCCGGTGCGATCCTGGTACTTTTCACAGATGTGGCCACTTTGAGCACGTGCGTCGGGGCCGTGCTTTGCGTGGAGTTTATCTTGGTCGCCGCATCAGCGATCGTGAGCCGGCTGAGGGACAAGAC
>JBAUMA010000641.1:0-23998 GCA_049578485.1 Specibacter sp. | reverse complement strand
AAGGCCCGCCCCTGGGCCCTGCGCGGAATCTTGGCGCCGGCGTGCACGTATGTGGGCGCGTCCCATCCCGTCACGGCAACAGCTTCCAGCACGCCGCTGCGAGTCAACTGTTCCACGGCAAGGGCGGCGTCTTTGCGCGGCAGCCGAAAGTAGTCGGCAAAGCAGCGTGCAGTACCAATGCCATGGGCCTGGGCGGCGGCGGCGATCAGCCGGGTCATGGCCTCGTCCTTGGCCCCGGGCGCCGGATCCGCCATCCCCGCCCCGCTTTCGGGGGGACGCGTCCGCAACGCCGGCGGCAGGACCTTCTCCGCAAGGGTGTAGCGGCGTTCAAATTGTTCGTTGCGTGAGGCGGCACCCACCACGCCTTGCTCAAACAAGCCTTCCAGGGTGCGCTTGACGGCGCTCAAGTTCCAGCCCCATTCGTCGTGGTTTTTTTCTTCCTCGTGGCCAATCCGGCCCTTGACTTCGCGTGCGGTGAGCGGCCGGCTGCGGGAAAGAAGTGTCAGGATCTGTTCTTCCAGGGATTCCCGCAGGTGGGGGTCCAGGCTGGCGGACCCCATCCAGGTGCGGTTCTGCCACAGCCGCAGGTCCTGGAAATGTTCGGGCCTGATGAAGCTGGCCTCGTGGGCCCAATACTCCATCATTTTTCGCGGTGCAGTCCCCGACAGGGTGGACAAGATGGTGCGGTCGTAGTCCCCCAGGCGGGAAAAGAACGGCAGGAAATGGCTGCGCGAAACGATGTTCACGGAATCTATCTGCACCAGCTGAAGTTGGGCAAAAGTCCGGCCCACCACCCGTGCTGTGACGGGTTGGCTGGGCCGGACTCCTGCAAGCGCCTGGGCGTTGAGGGCAATGCGCCGGGCCTGTGACAGGCTCAGGCTTGCCGCCATCTGTGGAACTCCTACGCTTTAGTGAGTTGGTGGTACGTGTGAATTAGTTAGACGCGGGCCGGCTCATCAGGTGAGCGGTAGGCCGTGATTTCCTCGGACCCTTCGGCCGGGTCGGCGTTGGGGTCAAGGGAAATGACTCCGTAGGTCCATCCACGGCGGCGGTACACCACGGAGGGAACGCCGGTGGCAGAGTCGACGAACAAGTAAAAGTCGTGCCCCACCAATTCCATGTTGTCCACGGCATCGTCGAGCGACAGCGCCGTGGCCGGGAAGACCTTGTGGCGGATCAACACCGGCGAGTCTCCGGCCGGGATGTCGTTCTCGATCTCGTAAGGGGACTTCTCCTCGACGGCTTCCTGGGAGGTCTGGGCGTAAATCGGCTCGGAGCTGCTGACGGGGGCCAGGGATCCGGTGGCCTCATTCACGGCGACGGGGGCGTGCCGTCCGTGGTGGACCTTCTTCTTGTCCTTGGCCCTGCGCAACCTCTCGAGCAGCTTGCCGTAGGCGAGGTCGAAGGCGGCAAACTTGTCGGCTGCCGCGGCCTCCGCACGGATCACAGGGCCCCTGCCAACAACTGTCAGCTCAACCGTCAGGGGGGACTCTGCTGCACGGGACTTTGTTTCCTTGGAAACCTTCACGTCGACCCGCTGGACCTTGTTGGCCAACTGTTCGATCTTCGCGAGCTTCTCGCCGGCGTATTCGCGGAAACGGTCTGAAACACTCAGGTTGCGACCGCTGATCATGAACTCCATGGTGCCCTCCAAATAACTTCGGTGACACGGCGGCCGGCTAGCAATCCAAGCTACGCTCCTGGCCGCCGACGGGTGGTTTCCCCTCGAAAGAGGTACCCGTTCACTCACGTTAGTTCACTGCATCCGTTTATTCATCTTTTGCGGCAAAACTATTTTTGGCGCGTCCCTTTGTCCGCCCCCGGGACGCCGTTGGATCGGGCGCCCGGGCGGCCGCAAGCACTACGGCACCGCATACCTTGATCCCCGCATTTTCCAGTGTTTTGGCGGCTTCGCGGAGGGTTGAGCCGGTGGTCAGGACGTCATCGACCACCACTGCAGCTCCCGGCACGAGGTTCGCTGCGGGCCGAAATTCCCCTGCCCGCGAGCCCGCTACGCGCATTGTGTTACGAATGTTGCGGCGCCTGGCTGCCCTGCCCAGACCCTTCTGGTTGCGTCGGTGCCAAGGCAGTTTGGCCTTGCTGGCCAGGGCAGGCACCACCGCCATTCCCGGCGGCAAGCTGTGCTGTCTTTGGAGCCGGCGGAGCATCAGCGAGACAGGGTCGTAGCCGCGCCTGCGCCAACCGCTGCCGGTGCCGGGAACGGGGACAAGGCAGATCCGCAGCCCTGCGGTGGCCGGGATCATTTCTGGCACTGTGGCAATGGCGTGGGCCAGGCTGCGCCCCAGCACGGGTGCAAGCTCGGTGCGCCCGTGGTTCTTATAGGCCAGGATCGCCGCCGACAATGCGTCCCGATAATCACCGGCGGCCACGACGGGCAGCAGTGCATGGCCCAAAACACTCATCAGTGCATCCGCCGACTCCTCGGCCCGGTAGGGTGAGCGCGTCTGGAGGCGCAGCACAGCCGTGCAGGCCGGGCACAGGGAGGCATCCTCACGGCCGCACAAAACACATTCGGCCGGCATCACCAGGTAGAGGAAGTCCCGCCAAGCACCTTCCCACCACAGCCAGGCCCTGACCCACCATTGTCGAGCGGGCCCGCGGTGTCGTCCACCGGGGCAGTCCGCCGTATCCGCTCCACCATCGCCGGCGCTGCATCCGGTCCCAGGGCCCTGCTGAATCCGTTCCATGCTTTAGTTTCCGCCGGGGGCGAGGCCCCCGGCACCAGCCCCCGGCACAATGTGGACTCCCGGCATTCGGGCTGCGCCTGTGCAGGGATGAACACCCCGCCGCAGGTACTTATCCGGCGAAGGAAGCCTGGCTGAGTGCCTTGACGGACACCTCCCAGTTGTTGCCGGCGAGCGAGTACAGCTCGTTGGCGGTTTGGGCGTGCACGTTCCGCACTCCGGAACCTGCACTCAACCATTCGATGCCCTTGATCTGGCTCATGGGAACAGCATCGCGGGACAGGTCAAGGACTTCAATGGCCACCGGTGCACTAGCTGAGGGGGCCATGAGGGCAACGCTCGTCTCCCCCACCCAGACCCCGAGGGTTGGCGCTCCCGACTGGACCAAGGTGGTGGGCACGGTCAGCTCCTTGGGCACGTCCCCGGACTTGAAGATCCCGGTGATCCCCACGTGGGTGACTCCGTTGGCGTTGGAGATGACAAGGGCACGGGTGCCGTCGCGGGAAATCCGCAGTGTGGTCACGTGCTGGCCCACAAGCCATGGCACGGTCAGCACCACGGGGACGGCATCCTTGGCGCCGTCGTTGGCATTGACGGCGATGACGGTCCCGGTGCCGTCCCCGGAGGCCGTCCACAGCCAGCCGTTGGGCGCAAACGACGGCGGAGTCAGCTCCGCCCCGGTGGCCGCCACCACGGGCTGCTGGCCCGGCACCACGCTGAAGACCCGGCCGCCCTCGCCAGAAACGAAGGCGAAGTGCTTGCCGGAATAGGAGATGGCCGGTGCGGACGGGGCCAAGAGGGCAACGGATTCCATGGAGGGGATGGCGGAGACCTTGGTGCCGTCGTAGGTGACAAGTTCGTTCTTCGCCAGCCCGACCTGCGTCGGCGGGACCGGGTTGTCGATGATCATGGACCGCACGGTGTCGGAGGCGCCGCCCATGTCCACCTCACGTTCGTCGGCCAGGAAGTCGACCCCGGTGATGCTGTTCAGGCTCTTCTGCAAGGTGACCAGGAGTTGGTCGTGCATTTGTTGGCGTTGGCGCACGCTGGTTTCCAGCAGCGGCTGCGCCGTCAGCCCGACCTTCGCCACACCGTTGGTAACCGGCACGGCATCACGTTCAAGGGCTATTCCGCTTGGAAAGGCACTGACCACGGCGCCCTTCAAATAGGGGGCCGGACCGTTCAGCATGGCCTTGACAATGGCCGTCGCCGTGCTTGAGGAACGCCCCGTGAGCCACCTGACATCCGGCACGCCGTAGGTGAATGTTGGGTCGTAGAAGTAAAGGGAAAAGGGGCTGAAAAGGGTCTGGAAGTTGGCATCGGTGAGCATCACGCCGTCGGGCGTTTCACTGATGCGCCATTGCCCGTCGACCTGGACCATTTTCATTTGGATGGTTTCTTTGGCGTCGGGTCCGGCCGGGGTCAGCACCCCCGTGGCGTCCACCGTGGAGACCACATCGAGGGTGACCTCGTAGCTGTCTTTTTCCTTCCCCGCGGCCACGGTGTACGTGTTCTTGTACACCAGCGTCCTTTTGTCCGGGGCCCACGACTGGGCCAGACCCGGCGTCAAATACTCCCGGGCAACCTGGAAGTCATCCCGGGTTCCGGTACCGGATTCAATGAATCCCCGGACGATGGTTTCCGGTGCCGCACCGTCGACGGGCGCAAATTGTTGAAAGTCGACGTTGACCTTGTTGTTCCGCGGCGTCAGGGGGTCGCTCTTGCCCACGGGCCCGTCGGTGGGGATCGCGGCACACCCGGCTGCGGCCAGGAGCACGACGACGATCATCACCACGAGTGCGGTCAGCACCGCCCGCAGCGACTTGCCTGCGTCAAGGGTGTCTGCCAATCCGGAGCGTTCTTTCATCACAGTCCAGCCTTTGTGGTGCTGCCGTCGCTTGCGCCGTCGCTTGAAGTGGAATCCTTGTTCCGGCTCTCCGCCTTCCCAATGTCGATCGCCGTCGCGGGGTTGAGGCTGCCCAAGGCGCCCACCACTCCCAGCGAGCCGGTGTTCATCATGATGGGTCCGGTATTCAGGTTTGGTGAAGCCGCGGCGGCCCCGCCGTCGGGCGGCAGGGGAACGGGAGAATGCGTCAGCACGCCTCCGAGCGTGCGCGGCAGGGTCAGCCTGAAACATGAGCCCTCCCCGGGGCTGCCCCAGGCCTCGAGCCAACCTTGGTGGAGCCGGGCATCCTCCATGGAAATCGACAGCCCCAGGCCGCTGCCGCCTGTGGTGCGGGCGCGCGCCGGATCGGCACGCCAAAACCTGTCAAACACGTGTCCCAACGCGTCCGGGGACATGCCGATGCCGTAGTCCCTCACCGCTACCGCCACGGCGGTTTCATCGGCCGAGACAAAGATCTTGACCGGTTTGCCCTCGCTGTGTTCCAGGGCATTGAGCACCAAGTTTCGCAGGATCCGGTTGATGCGGCGCGAGTCCATTTCCACGACACACTTGCGGTTGCGCAACCGGGTCACCACCGACAACGAGCTGTGATTGGCGTCGGCAATGGGACCGGCACCGTCGATGACCGAATGGATGACCGAGAAGATGTCAAGGGATTCCACGTCGAGGTCCGCCGCACCGGCGTCGAACCTGGAGATTTCCAGCAGGTCCGCCAGCAGCAGCTCAAAGCGCTCCACCTGGTGGAAGAGCAGTTCGGAGGAACGCTTGTTGATGGGGTCAAAGTCGTCGCGGGCGTCAAAGAGGACCTCCGCGGCCATGCGCACGGTGGTCAGCGGCGTGCGAAGTTCGTGGGAGACGTCGGAGACAAAGCGCTGCTGCATTTCCGAGAGCGTGGCCAGGGCGTTGATCTGGTCCTGCAAGGAGGTGGCCATCTTGTTGAAGGAGGTCGCCAGCCGGGCCATCTCATCCTCGCCAACCACCTGCATGCGTTCCTCCAGCTCGCCGGCGGCAAGCTTTTCGGAGACGGCTGCGGCCTGGCTGACGGGTTTGACCACCATACGGGTCACATACCAGGCGATGGCGCCAATGAGCAGAAGCAGGATCCCGCCCGCAAGCCAAAGTACCGACTGGATGTAGTTCAAGGTGACCTGCGCGCTGTTCAGGTCATAGATCATGTACAACTCGTATTTTGTTTGGAGCAGTTCAACCTGGCTGCCGATAACCACCGCGGGGTGGACTCCCGAGTCGCCGGCGGGCAGCTCGATGGACTGCCAAAATTGGCCGTCGGGATCACCTTGGACGGCCTTGCGCAAGTCGTCGGGAATGATTGCCGTGGTGACGCCGCCGGAGTCTACGGCAACCACGGCGAGCTTGCTGGTCTGGCCCGGAATCTTCACCATCAGGTATTTGCGGTTGTCGTCCGTGCCGCCAACTTCCAGAAGTTTCAGCGTGTCCCGTACAAACGCTGACACGCGCGGCTGGTCGCTGAGGCTGGCTGTGGAAAAGTTATCCTGGACCTGCGTGGTTCCGCGGGAGGACTCCAGCTGGGCCTGTGCCAGGCGCTCCTTGAAGAGCCCGTTGGAAATTTGTCCGGCCAGGTAGCCGCCCACCCCCACCACCGCGATCGAGGCAACGATGAGGGTTGTTAGGACGGTGCGGAACTGCAGGGAGGTCCGCCACCGCCTGGCCAGGGAACGCTGGATCCTGCGGGCAGCGCCCCAGCTTGTCCTGGCAGCCGAGCCAAGGACGCCCAGGAGCCGTCGAAAGAATCCGGGCGCAGCTTTGCCCGGCTCGGCGTCCGCGGCGGGACGGGCCTCAGGCCGGGTCTCGGCGCCCGTGGTGCCAGTGTTGTTGCTCATTGCGGATTCGCCATGGTTCCCTGCGCTGACGGCCGGCCTACTGCCCGGCCTTGTAGCCCACGCCGCGCACGGTCAGGACAACCTCGGGCGCTTCGGGGTCACGTTCGATCTTTGAGCGCAGGCGCTGCACGTGGACGTTGACCAGGCGGGTGTCGGCGGCGTGGCGGTAACCCCACACCTGCTCCAGGAGCAACTCCCGGGTGAACACCTGCCACGGTTTGCGGGCCAGGGCAACCAACAAGTCAAATTCCAGCGGGGTCAGCAGGACCCGTTCACCGGCCCGGCGCACCGAGTGCCCGGCCACGTCAATGGTGATTTCGCCGACGACGAGGGTCTCGGGAGCCTTGACGTCGCCCGGACGCAGGCGGGCGCGGACCCTTGCCACCAGTTCGGCCGGCTTGAACGGCTTGGCCACATAGTCGTCGGCACCGGATTCGAGGCCACGCACCACATCGGAGGTGTCCGACTTGGCCGTCAGCATGACGATGGGGACGTCAGACTCGGCGCGGATCAGCCGGCACACCTCAATCCCGTCCATGCCCGGGAGCATGAGATCAAGCAATACCAAGTCCGGCTTGTTGGCCCGGAAAACCTCCAAAGCCTTGGCGCCATCACCACAAAAGACAGGGTCGAATCCGTCATTGCGCAACACAATGCCGATCATCTCTGCGAGTGCCTCGTCGTCGTCTACCACTAAAATGCGTGCCTTCATAGTTCTATATTTGCCTATCAGCCACACAAAGTCCCCATCGACGCTCCACGGCGGGTCCGTTCCGGCACCCGATTTCGCAAAAAAGCAGCGAATCCGGTGGAAAAGTGCCTTCCGCGTCCGCCGCTGCGGGACCGTCTTGGCGATCCTTTGCCATGCCAAAACCGGAGTTTGGTGGGATTTGTCCCGTATCCGGCCATCAAACACGATGCCCGGAGCGGCGGTGCCTGATCCGGGGCCGGAAACTTCCGGCAATCACGCCGTCCTTCACAGGGAAAATGCACATCTTCCCGATAGGGTTTGAGAAAGGAAACCCGGCACGGGTATTGCGGGAAAACGGCCGGGGAAATTAACAGGGGGAGCATCATGACGCAGGAACCACAGGAACCGCCGGTCGATCCGCAGCAGGGACCACCGTCCCCGCCCCCTGCGACTCCGCCGGGCGGGCAGCCTGCTCCCGGCCCTGTTCCCGGACAAGTTCCGGGCCAGCAGCCGCCCGCGCAACCGCAGTGGGGGCAGTACGCCCCGCAACCCGGCCAACCACCGCAACAACCCGGCCAACCGCAGTGGGGGCAGTACGCCCAACAACCACCGCTGGCCGGCCAACCGCAACAGCCGCAGCAGCAACAACCGCAGTGGGGGCAGTACGCCCCGCAACCCGGCCAACCACCGCAGGCCCAGCAACCGCAGTGGGGGCAGTACGCCCAACAACCGCCGCCGGCCGGCCAACCGCAACAGCCGCAGTGGGGCCAGTACGCCCCGCAACCACCGCAGCCCGGCCAACCCGGCCAACCCCAGTGGGGTCAGTACCCTCCGCATCCGGGCGCCCAGCAGGGCTACCAACAGCCCGGTTACGGCCAATACGTGGCCCCGCCCAAGCCCGGCGTCATTCCGCTGCGGCCGTTGCGATTGGGCGAGGTGCTTGACGGCGCGTTCCAGGCGGCGCGGCGCAACGGCAAGGCCATGTTTGGCTCGGCGCTTATTTTTCAGTTGATCACGGCCGTCATCAGCCTTGCGGTAACCCTGAGTGCTTTTGGCGTGTTGAACAGCACCCTGATCGGCAATTCATTCTCGGAGACGGCGCCGTCGGAAGCCGAACTCAACAACCTTCTGGGCACCGGACTCAAATCGCTCGCCGCCCTGGTTGGGGTCTCCTTCCTGTCGGCGCTGGTCGGCATGGTGCTGCAGGGCGCCATGGTGGTCCCCGTGTTGCGTGCCGTGCTGAACCTGAAGACTGGTTTTGGCCAAATGTGGCAGCTGGTCAAGCCCCGTATCGGAGCATTGCTGGTGCTGGCCCTGCTGTATGCGGCCGCGTCCCTTGTGGTGGCGGCCGTCTACTCCGGAATCCTGATTGGGCTGGTGTACGCCGTCGGCCTGGCGGGCAGCAACTCCAACGCCTTCGCGGTCCTGGGGCTTGGCTTGATCCTGAGCCTGCCCTTCCTGGCGGCGGCCGTGTGGATCAGCATCAAATTGCTGCTGGCGCCCGCCGCCATGGTGGGCGAGGGCCTGGGCATCTTTGCGGCCATCAAGCGGTCCTGGCAGCTCACGGCCGGCAATTGGTGGCGCACCTTCGGCATCACGGCCCTGGCCGCCATAATTGCCTCGGTCATCAGCGGCATCATCAGCACGCCGGTGGCCCTCTTGATGGGCCTCCTCATGCCGCTCATGCTCCAAAATCCCACACCCGAGCAGTTGACCAACTTCACCATGGTCACCCAGATCATCAGCACCATCATCGGGGCCCTGGTTGGCGCAGTGACGCTGGCTTTCCAAACAGGCGTCATGGCCTTGATCTACGTTGACCTGCGGATGCGCCGGGACGGCTTCGACGTCACCTTGCTTAAGGAAGCGGAATCCGGCAAGGACGACGGCGGGATCCCGGGCCGCGGGGCTGCGGTCCCGGCCGCCGTGGGAGGGACCCCGGAGGTTCGGTATCCGCCGGAGCAGTACCCGCCGGCCCCGCAATCCCCGTACAACGGCCAGTAGCCGCAGCAACTCCGTGGCAATCGCTCCGTTCGCGGCCCTGGCAGCCCTGACCTTCGATGTCCCCGTCACGCCGGGGGCCGATGAGGCGCGCCGGTGGGCGGCGGAGGAATTGGCCAAGAAGGCGTACAAGGATGCCAAACCCGGTTTAGCTGGGCAAATCGTGGCGTGGCTCAAGGAAGCGTTTAACGAGTTCCTCAACAAGCTGGGCGCACTGAACGGCAATGTTGGCCTGCTCGTGGCGATGGGCGTGGTGGTTGTGGTGGCCATTGCCTGTGTGCTGATCATCCGGCCCAGGCTCAACCGTCGAAAGTCCCGGCAGGCCGCCATCTTTGACGGTCCGGTGCTGCTCACCGCAGCCGGACATCGCACGCTGGCAAGGTCCGCCGTCGAGCGCGGTGACCTGGCAACGGCGGTGAGTGAGCAATTCCGTGCCATGGTGCGGGCCGCCGAAGAACGCGCCGTGATCACCCCGACGCCGGGCCGTACGGCTGCGGAGGTCGCCGCGGATCTGGGCCGGGCTTTTCCCCTGCAGGAAAAGGCCCTGGCGCGTGCGACGGAGATCTTCAATTCGGTGCGGTACGGCCATGCGGACCCCACCTTGGCCCTTTATGAAGAACTGCTGGCGACGGACAACGCGCTCGCGGCCGCCAAACCGGTTTACGACGACGGGTTGGTGGCCCTGTGAGCACCCCCGTGAAAACCGCCCCTACGATGTTCACGGCCGACGGCGGCACCCGGAGTGAGCGCCTGCGCGCCTGGTGGCAGGCACACCGCTTTTGGCTGCTTGCCGCCTTGGCGTTTGTGGTGGTGACGGCGGCCGGACTGGCGATCAGCCTTGGCGGCGGCCGGTCCGGCGGGCCCCTGGACATCACCAATCCCGCGCCAACTGGGGGACAGGCGGCCGCATCCGTGTTGCGCAACCAAGGGGTTGACGTTGTCGCCACCGACTCGCTCGATGCCACGCTGGCAGCTCTTGCCGCCAATGGCCAGGGGGCCAGCACCGTGTTGCTCTACGACCCCACGGCGCTGCTTAAACCGGCGCAGGTGTCCCGGCTGGCGGAGGCCGCAACGGCCGGCGATGCCAAGATCGTGGCCATCGCGCCCGGGCCGCTGGCGGTGTCAAAACTCGGCAATGACCTTTCCAGCGCCGGGGTGGCGCATGGCGGGCAGAGCTCCGTCCAAGCCAACTGCACCAACCCGAATGCCGTGGCCGCCGGCTCCATTGATGCCGCAGGACTTGCCGGTCTGTCCGCATCCGGTGACAACGCCGTCTACGTCTACCGCGGCGCAGAAAGCTGCTTCACCACGGACGGCAAGATCTCCGGGCTCATGGTGGTGGACGGCACAGGCCGGGTGACTGTGTTGGGCAATGCTGCCGTCGTCAGCAACAACAACCTTGCCAGCCGGGGCAATGCCGCGCTGGCATTCCGGCTGCTCGGGAGCCGGGAACACCTGATTTGGTACACAGCGTCCCTGAAGGACGTGCCTGTCGCCTCCGAGCCACCCAGCCTGGCCGAACTGACCCCGGCGTGGATCTTCCCCGCGTCGGCCTGGCTGCTACTGGTGGGCGTGGTGGGCATGTTGTGGCGGGGCCGGCGCGACGGGCCGTTGGTGGCCGAACCGCTTCCGGTGATCGTGAAAGCCTCCGAGACCGTCACGGGCCGGGCCCGGCTATACCAGGACGCCAAGGCCGTGGACACCGCGGCCAGGACCTTGCGGCACGCCACCTTGACCAGGCTCGCCCGGCAGCTGCGGCTCGGAACCACAGCGGCACCGGAAGCCGTGGTGGAGGCCGCGGCCGCCCACACCGGCCGGCCCCGCCAACAACTCGGCGAGCTCCTGCTGGGTACCGATCCACTGAACGAAAAACAACTGTTGACCATGGCCACTGAATTGGCTGCCCTAGAGGAAGAAGTCGGACAACGATGAGTGCACCGCACGCTGAAACGCAGTACACACAGATCCCGGGACACAACCCGGCGGCGGCGCTGCTGCAGGTCCGCACCGAAGTGGCCAAGGCCGTGGTGGGTCAGGACTCCACCGTCACGGGCCTGCTGATCGCCTTGCTGGCCGGCGGGCACGTATTGCTTGAGGGTGTGCCGGGCGTGGCCAAGACCCTCCTGGTGCGGGCCCTGTCCACGGCCCTGAGCCTTGACACCAAGCGGGTGCAGTTCACCCCCGACCTGATGCCCGGCGACGTCACCGGCTCCCTGGTGTACGACGCGCACACCTCCGAATTCACCTTCCGGGAAGGCCCGGTGTTCACCAACATCTTGCTGGCCGATGAGATCAACAGGACCCCGCCGAAGACGCAGGCGTCCCTGTTGGAGGCCATGGAGGAACACCAGGTTTCGGTGGACGGCGTATCGCGGAAACTGCCGGCCCCGTTCATGGTGGCCGCCACGCAGAATCCCGTGGAGTATGAGGGCACCTATCCCCTGCCCGAGGCCCAGCTGGACAGGTTCCTGCTCAAGCTGACCATGGACCTCCCCGCCCGTGATGAGGAAATTGAGGTGATCCGCCGGCACAGCCTGGGCTTTGACCCGCAGGACCTGCACGCCGCAGGGGTGCGGGCCGTGGCCGGTGCCGCCGATCTTGCCCAGGCCCGTGCGGCGGTTGCCGGCGTGGACGTGGCCGCAGAGGTGCTGGCCTACGTGGTGGACCTGGCCCGCGCAACCCGCACGGCGCCGTCGTTCCAGCTGGGTGTCTCGCCCCGCGGGGCAACGGCGCTGCTGAAGTGCGCCCGCGCCTACGCCTGGCTGTGCGGGCGCAGCTTTGTCACGCCCGACGACGTCAAGGCGCTCGCCCTGCCGGCCCTGCGCCACCGTGTTGCGCTGCGTCCCGAGGCCGAGATGGACGGGGTGGCCGTGGACGGGATACTGCTGTCCATCCTGGCCACGGTCCCCGTGCCGCGCTAGCCCGGCCGCAGACATGGCAATTTCGGGCAGGTTCTTTCTCCTGGCACTGCTGGCTCTGGTGCCCATCATTGTGCTGCCCGGAACCGGCACGTGGCTGCTATCGCTTTCCGTTTTGCTGATGGTGCTGGTGATTGACCTGGTGCTGGCTGCCTCACCCCGCCGGGTTTCCCTGCGTCGGAGCATTCCGGCGGGTGTGCGCCTGAGCGAGGGCACGACGGCGTCGCTCACCGTGGCGAACGACTCCTCCCGCCTGCTGCGGGCCCGGATCAAGGACGGCTGGCAGCCCTCGGCCGGCGCCGCCAACGCCCTGCAATCGATGCGGATTCCTGCGCGGGAACGCGCTGTCATGAGCGTTTCGCTGCACCCTGTGCGCCGCGGTGACCTGCGCAGCGAACACGTCACCATACGCTCCTACGGTCCGCTGGGCATGGCTGCCTGGCAAGAAACCATCAAGGCACCCGGCACGCTGCGGGTCCTGCCGCCGTTCCACGCCAAACGGCACCTGCCCTCCAAGCTGCGGAAATTGCGCGAACTTGACGGCAAGGCGGCCGTGCAGATCCGCGGGGCCGGCACCGAGTTTGATTCGCTGCGTGACTACGTGCGCGGCGACGACGTGCGCTCCATCGACTGGCGCGCCACGGCCCGGCGGCGGGACGTGGTGGTGCGCACCTGGCGGCCCGAACGCGACCGACGAGTGGTCATTGTGCTGGATACCTCGCGCACCTCGGCCGCCCGGATCGAGGACGAGCCCGCCCTGGACACCGGGATCGAGGCTGCATTGCTGCTGGCGGTTTTGGCCGAGCGCGGCGGGGACCGGGTCAGCCTGGTCGCTTACGACCGCCGCGTCCGCACGCGGGTGTCATCCACAGGCAAGGGGAACATGCTCAACGCCATGGTCCAGGGCCTGGCGCCGCTGCAGCCGGAACTGATAGAACTGGACGCAGCCGGGATCCCGGGCCAGGTCCGCGCCGTCACGGCCCACCGTGCCCTGGTGGTGCTGGTGACGTCCCTTGATGCCGGCACCGCCGAGGAGGGCCTGATCCCGCTTGTGGCGCAACTGGCCCGCAAGCACGTGGTTGTGGTCGCCTCGGTCCGTGACCCCGCCCTGGATGCGGCCCGCCTGGAACGCACGACGACGACCCTCACTTACCGTGCAGCCGCCGCCGAACATGCGTTGAACCGGCGCGCTGCCATCACGGCCGTCATCAAGCAGCTGGGCGCCGAGGTGGTGGACGCACAACCCCGCGAACTCCCGCCGGAACTGGCCGACATGTACATCCGGCTGAAGGCCGCCGGCCGCCTCTGACCCCGCGTTGAGGGGACACATCACCGCGAGCTTGCGAGCGTTGGGAGCGCCCGGGATGCACTCCTCGTTGAGAGGACACATCTCCGCAATTTTAGAGGCGGACGTAGGCCCAACTCCCCCACTGGCGGGCGGCCAAGTGTGCGACGGCCGACGGAACCGTGCCAACTCCCGGTAATAGGTCACCATGGGCAACCTCCGCGGAACGCATGCTGTTTTCGCACGCGAGGACGGCAATCCCCCGCCCAAGCGCCTCCGCAACGGGTCCCGACAACTGACTCTCGCCGGCCAATGCGGCCACGGCCGGGCCTTGAATGACAACTTCTATGGCCGCCTCCGGCAGGGCAGTTGCAGCGTTGAGTGCACTTCGGAACACGCCGGCCACCTGATCGCTGCCGGTACCAAATCCGTGCAGTACCAAGCCCCGAGGGGCGTCGTTGGCTTCAGCCATGGCTGTGTCCTTTCGTTGAGGTTCCCGCACAGTCTATGCGTGGGACCTCCGTCATGACGGTGCCAGACAACTGCCTGCGTGCGCCCTGGCCAAGGTTCGATGAGGGAACACATCCCCGCGGAGATCTGTCCTCTCAACGGCCGGTGCTATTGCGTGTCCAACCTTGTTCACGAAGCGCCGCCAGGACCATGGAGACCACGGCCTTGTCGCCGTCGTCGTCGAGCATGTCCTTGGTGATTCGCAGTTGCTTCCACCCGAGCCGTGCCATGAGTTCGTCTCGTGCGTCGTCGACACCTTGTTGTTTCTCGGTGCGGTGGTGTTCGCCGTCGTATTCGATAGACACTTTCCACTCGGGCAGGGCCAGATCTGGCCAGGAAGCGTCGCACCCGTCAGCGTCCTTGACCACGTAATTGAGGTCCAATTCAGGTAATCCGGCTCGTTCCAGGTTCAACCGCAGGAAGGTTTCCGGTGCGGAATCGACGCCTACGCGGATGAGGCCTGCCGCCTCGCGAGCCTTGACGATGCCCCGGCGGTGAAACTCATGTTTGACCGCCTCCTGGATGACCGCCAGTTTCACCAATGCAACTCGCCGGGGTCCAAAGATCCGGTCGTGCTCGCACACCAGGTAGTCGCCGGCAGCTACCAGGTCATCCAGGTTCAAAACTGCCGCAAGGTCCAGCCAGGTCCGGAGCGGGGACGTGATGGCCAATCCGTTGAGCCACGTGACGTCGTCGGCCTTGAACAAGGTGTGGTGGCCCGTGACTCCGATTCGCCGCGCGGCGCGGGAACGCCCATCTCGGGACACATGAATCTCAAAGCTGCCCTTGAGCGACGGCGGCAGCGGCATGCCCCACAAGAGTGCCGCCGTGGCATGGCTTACCACTGCGTCAGGTGTCAGCATCATGACCGGCCGGATGCGGTCCGGCAGTTCCTGGGGCACGTCCCAGGGAACCCGGATGCCGCGGCTTGGCGCCACCAGGTCCGATTTATCGATGCATCGGCGGCTGATCCCGCAGGCATCCGATTCCTGCAGGGTGAACGATCGTCCCCGCAGCCAGACCGGCAAGGGCTGCAAATTCTCCATGGCTCAAGTCTGGCTGAAACTTCCTCCGTCCATTTAAGTTATCCACAGGCTGAGGGGACACATCTGCGAAGGCCCCAAACTACATTGACCCCCAGCGAGCCGCCGGGGGCCAGCCGTGGATTTTCGGGCCCTGGGCGGGAGTTGGGAGATGTGACCCCTCAACGAGGGTGGCTACGCGTTGCGGAGCTCGGTCAGTGCCTCGGCAACCTCCAGGGCACGGCCGCCGATGGCACGGGCCTCCTGGGGCGTGACGGCCGCCAGCCCGGTTTCCGGGGTGACGCGCAGCCGGTTCAGGGATGACGCCGGCAGTCCCAGCCCCTGCCACGGCCGCATGATCCGCTCCACCATTACGGAGTACGACGGCGGGGCCTGGCCAGGGCGGACCGGCACCGTCCCGGCCCACACGCCGATCCCGGACTCGACGGCGCCGGCCAGCTGCTCCCAGTGGCCGGTGTCGAGGTTTCCCAGGGGCAGGGCAATGGCGTCGATGCCCGATTCAAGGGCCAATTCCAGGGCCTTGCGCCAGGACGATGCCTC
The DNA here is from genome assembly GCA_049578485.1 of Specibacter sp. Classification (GTDB taxonomy): domain Bacteria; phylum Actinomycetota; class Actinomycetes; order Actinomycetales; family Micrococcaceae; genus Specibacter. The sequence goes on along the minus strand of JBAUMA010000641.1, from coordinate 8,540 downwards.
GGCGGCATCCTGTTCGGTGTCCGAGTCGGGGGTGTTGTGTCCCCTCAACGGGCTGGCCAGGTTGATGGCCACCTTGGCGAATCCGGCGGTGCGGGCTGCCGCGACAAAGGTCGTCCAGCTCTGGCGCAGTTCCGAGGCCGGGATGGACCGCAGCGTCCTGTAGCCGGACACGGTCGGAATGGTGCCGGCCAGTGCCCGGGCCGCCTCGGGTTCATCTATTTGCAATGTCAGGGCTGCCCCGGGAACGGCTGCACGCACCTTTTCCACGTGGGCCACCAACCCGGCGGACAACGACTGGGCAACGTCCCGCCGGGCGCCGTAGTCTCGCAGTGCGCGCTCACCGTAGTGCAGGTGGATGGCGGCGGCCAGAGAGAGTGGTCCCACGATCTGGAGTTTCAGCTCAGCGGGCTGCAGCTCCCCGGCTCCGGCAACATCGGCCAACACGTTGATGTCGGTGGACAGCGCCGAGACGGCGCGCCGGTGGTCGTTGCCGGGGCGGTCGACAAACCGCCACCCGTACGGTTGGACGTCAACGGGGAGTTCCACCAACAAGCCGGCCGTCCTGCCGACGGCATCGGCGCCAATGCCGCGCGCCGGCAGCTCGGCAAGGAACGGCAGGTGTGGGGGCGTGAACAATCCCAGGGAGACCTTGGCCGCCTCCACAGGGTCGGTGTCGGGCCAGGGACCCAGGGACGTTGCAGTGACGTCGTCGATCCCCTTGCCCGGCAGGCCGGCGTCGTCCGGGGAATTTGGGATGTTGTGTCCCCTCAACGCAGGGTCACCCGCGGAGATGTGTCCCCTCAACGAGGAGAGTCGACGTTGGAAGTTTCCTGGGCGGCCACAAAGCCCTGGCCGTCCAGGCTGACGACGGGGACCACGCCGGTGGCAGCCACCGCGGAATGGCTCTCCGAGATGGCCTGGTGGTGGTGGATGACTTCGCTGATGATGAAGTTCAGGAATTTTTCCGCGAACGCCGGATCCAGGTGGGCCGATTCTGCCAGGGCGCGCAAACGCTGGATCTGGGCGTGCTCGCGGTTGGGGTCCGCGGCGGGCAGTTGGTGAGTGGCCTTGAGGATGCCCACGCGCTGGGTGGCCTTGAACCGTTCGGCCAGCAAATACACCAGGGTGGCGTCAAAGTTGTCGATGCTGGAGCGGATGGACAGCAGCTCCGCCATGACGGCCGGGTCAACAGCACCGGAAAGGGAGCTGGCGGCCGGGTCAAAGTCTTCAACGGACAAATGCTGTGAGGCGTGGCTCGGTTCGGTCATGAAAACAGTTTAGGTGGTGTGCGCGACGGGCAAAACCCATGTCCATGCACGCACACCACCCAACGGCTACCTGCTGGCCAGCAGCGCCTGGTGCACGGCGCGGCGCTCCGCTTGTTCGGCCGGGTTGGGTACCGGGAGCGAGGCGATCAGGCGCTTGGTGTAGTCATCCTGCGGGTTGCCCATGATCCGGTTTCCGATCCCCTGTTCAACCATCTTGCCCTTGTACAGCACACCCACCCACTCGGCCAGGATGTCCACCACGGCAAGGTCGTGGCTGATGAACAAGGCGGCAAAGCCCAGCTCGGCCTGGATCTCACGGAACAGTTCCAGCACCTTGGCTTGGACGGAGACGTCCAGGGCCGACGTCGGCTCATCGGCGATCAGCAATTTCGGCTTGAGGGCCAAACCGCGCGCCAACGAGGCGCGCTGGCGTTGCCCGCCGGAGAGCTCGTGCGGGAAGCGGGTGGCATACGAACGCGGCAGCTGCACCGATTCGAGCAGTTCCTCCACTTTTTTGGTTACCGCGGCCCCGGACATGTCCGTGTGGATGAGCAGCGGCTCGGCCACACACTCGCCGATGCTCAGGTGCGGATTGAAGGAGGCGGCCGGATCCTGGAAGACAAAGCCGATGTCCTTGCGCAACGGACGGAAGGTGCGTTCCTTGTAGTTGCGCATCTCGTAGCCCAGCACGTTCAGCGAACCGCCGGTGGTCTTGTTCAACCCGGCAATGGCCCGGCCAATGGTGGTCTTGCCGGATCCGGACTCCCCCACCAGGCCAAACACCTCGCCGGCGCTGATGGTGAAGGAGACCTTGTCCACCGCCCGGAAGGCGGGGCTGCCCAGCCGGCCCGGGTACTCAATCTCCAGATCCGTGGCCCTGACCAGCACCTCCGTGTCCTGGAAGGCCCGCTCGGTGAAGCCCTCGGAGGCGGAGTTGCGCCCCAGGTGCGGCACGGCGGCCAGCAGCTTTTGCGTGTACTCCTGCTTCGGCTCGGCAAAGAGCACCTTGGCGGTGGCTTCCTCCACCACGTCGCCCTGGAACATGACCACCACACGGTCGGCCAGGTCCGCCACCACTCCCATGTTGTGGGTGATCAGCACGATGGAGGTGCCAAAGCGGTCACGGAGGTCCCTGAGAAGTTCAAGGATTTCCGCCTGGACCGTCACGTCCAAGGCCGTGGTGGGCTCATCGGCCACGATCAGCCCGGGGTTCAGGGCCAAGGCCGCGGCAATGACCACCCGCTGCTTTTGGCCCCCTGAGAACTGGTGCGGGTAGTAGTCCACCCGCTTTTCCGGTTCGGGGATGCCCACTTTGTCCAACGCCTCAATGGCCAGCTTGCGGGCTTCCTTCTTGCCCACGCGCTTACCTTCGGGCCGGTGCGCCCGCAGGCCTTCGGCGATCTGCCACCCCACCGTGTACACGGGGTTCAGCGCCGTCGAGGGTTCCTGGAACACCATGGCCACGTCGCGGCCACGGATTTGCCGCAACTGGTGCGGGCTGACCGAGACCACGTCGTTGCCGCTGATGATGACGGCACCACTGCTTTGTGCCGTCTCGGGCAGCAGGCCCAGGATGGCCTTGGCTGTGACGGTCTTGCCGGAGCCTGACTCACCCACAATGGCCACGATTTCCCCCGGGGCGACCGTGAACGACACGTCCTTGACGGCGAACACGTCCCCGGCGTCCGTGGCAAAGGTGACCAACAGATTGGCAATGTCCAACACGGGGCGCACCCCGGCCGCATCAGGAATTTCGCTGTGCCGGCTCATGCTCCCACCAACTCCTCGTTCTTTGTGCGGGCGTTCTTCTTGCCGGCCCGCTTGCGTCCTCGCAGGCGGGGGTCGTTGAGGTCGTTCATGGACTCACCCAACAAGGTCAGGCCCAACACCGTCAACACGATGGCCACACCCGGGAACACACCAGTCCACCAGATGCCGGCCGTGGCGTCGGACTGGGCATGGTTGAGGTCGTAGCCCCACTCGGCGGCCGAGGTCGGCTCGATGCCGAACCCCAGGAAGCCCAGGGCGGCCAGCGTCAGGATGGCCTCGGAGGCGTTCAGCGTGAAGATCAGCGGCAGCGTCCGGGTGGCGTTCTTGTAAATGTGCCGGGCCATGATGCGTACGCTCGAGGCGCCCACCACAATGGCCGACTCCACGAACGGCTCGGCCTTCAAGCGGATGGTCTCGGCACGGATCACCCGGAAATACTGCGGGATGAACACCACGGTGATGGAAATCGCCGCGGAAAAAATGCCGCTCCACAGCCCCGAGTTGCCGCCACTGATGGCGATCGACATGACGATGGCCAGCAACAGGGTGGGAAAGGCATAGATGGCATCGGCCACGACCACCAGGATCCTGTCCAGCCAGCCGCCAATGTAACCGGACACCAGGCCCAGCATGACACCGATGAAGATGGACAGGAACACGGCAATGACCACCACCAGGACGGCAGTCTGGGCCCCCCAAATGGTGCGGGAAAAGACGTCGTAACCCCCCGCCGTCGTGCCCCAGATATGGGCGGACGACGGCGGATCCTGGGTTTCGCTGAATTGTTGGCCAAAGCCGTAGGGGGCAATCACGGGAGCCAGTGCCGCCGTCAACAGGAACAACGCGGTCAGGACCAGACCGGCTACCAGCATGCCGCGCTGCAGGCCCACGCTCTTTTTGAGCTGGACAATCACGGGCAGGCGGCTGAACAGGGACTGTTTTGTCTCTGCCATGTCAGTACCTCACTCTCGGGTCGATGAGGGCGGCAATGACGTCAACGATGAAGTTCGTGACGGCAACGATCACGGCCAAAAGCACCACAATGCCTTGTACGGCCACGAAGTCCCGCGCCGTCAGATAGGAGGCCAGCTGGAAGCCGAGCCCCTTCCACTCAAAGGTGGTCTCCGTCAGCACGGCACCGCCAAGCAGCAGCGCGATCTGCAGGCCCATGACCGTGATGATGGGGATCAGGGCCGGCTTGTAGGCGTGTTTGGTGACGAGTCGGAACTCGCTGACGCCGCGAGACCGGCCGGCCTCAACGTAGTCCTTGCCGAGCGTGCCGATCACGTTGGTGCGCACCAGGCGCAGGAAGATCCCGGCGGTCAGCAAGCCCAAGGCAACGGCGGGCAGGATCGAATGGTGGACGACATCCCAGAACGCGTCCATATTGCCGCTGCGCAGGGCGTCAAGCCAGTAGATTCCGCTGGGTGCGGAGAGTCCGGTCATGAAGATTTCGGTGTTGGTTCCGGCGCGGCCGTTGACCGGCAGCCAGCCCAGCCAAACGGAAAACACGAGCTTCAGCAGCAGACCGGCAAAAAACACGGGGGTGGCGTAAAACAAGATGGCTGCCACGCGCAGCACGGCATCTTGCCATTTGTCGCGTTTGTATGCGGCGAGCATGCCCAGGGGTATGCCCACGGCGAGGGCCACGATCAGCGAGTTGATGGCCAGTTCGAGAGTGGCGGTGCCGTAGGTGGCCAGCATGTCGGTGACCAGCAGGTTGTCGGAGATGGTGCGGCCAAAGTTGCCGGTCAGCAGCTGGCCCAGGTATTCGAAGTATTGGACAAAGATGGGCCGGTCGTAGCCGGCCTCGTGGATGCGTTGGGCCAGCTGCTCAGGTGGCAGACGGCCGCCAAGTGCAGCGGTGATGGGGTCGCCGGTGACCCTCATCAGGAAGAAGACCATAGTGACCAGGATCAGAATGGTGGGGAAGATCAATAGGAACCTGATCAGAAGGTATTTGCCCAGGCTCCCCCCAGACTTATTTTTGCGTGTGGGGACTTGCCCGGCCGGTTGGGCCTCGGGCAATTCAATCATTGCTGTCATGAAAGCTCAGTTCATCGGTGCCATTGTGGGTGGGTGGCAGGCAAAGGCGGGGCATCCTTGGGAGGCCCCGCCTTCACGTGCGCTTTTCACATCTAGCCGCGCGGGCGGCCTACTTCTTGGACAGCACGCCCAGTCGGAACTTGAACGATGCGTCCAGGGTGTCCTTGACACCGCTGACGTTCTTACCCGAGACGGCCACCTGCGCGCCCTGGAGCAACGGCAGAGTCGGAACGTCCTTGGCTACGGCCGCCTGGATGTCCTCGATCAATTTGGTCCGTGCGGCCGGATCGGTCGTGGACCGCTGCTTCTCGATCATTGCCTGAACGGTCGCATTGTCGTAGTGGTTCTTCAGGAAGCTGTTGGCGCTGAAGAACGGGCTGAGGTAGTTGTCGGCATCGGAATAGTCCGGGAACCAGCCCAACTGGTACAGCGGGTAGGTGTCCTTGACCCGCTCCTTTGAATAGCTGACCCACTCGGTGGACTGCAGGTTGACCTTGAACAGGCCGCCCTTTTCCAGCTGTGTCTTGACCAGGGCGTACTCGTCGGCCGACGACGGGCCATAGTGGTCCGAGTTGTACTGGAGGTCAAGGGTGACGGGCGTCTGCACACCGGCGTCGGCGAGTGCCTTCTTGGCCTTGTCGGCGTCGGGCCCCCCGTTGCCGTCGCCGTAGGATGCCTTCATGGGCTCCGCGGCACCCGTGAAGCCCTGCGGGACCCAGGAGAAGGCGGGCAGGTAGGTGCCCTTGTATACCTGGGTGGCAATGGCGTTGCGGTCGATCAGGTCCGCGGCTGCCTGGCGGACGGCGAGCGATTTGGCGGCATCCGGGGTGGCCGTCTTGGCACCAAACGGCATGGTGTTGAAGTTGAAGACGATGTACCGAAGCTCCCCACCGGGGCCGATGTCGACCTGGACCTTGTTGTCGCCCTTGAGGCTGTCAATGTCGGTCGCCGTCATGCTGCGCCACGCCACGTCGATGTTGCCCTGCTGCACATCCAACTTGAGGTTGTTGGAGTTGGCGTAGTACTTGATGGTCGCGGCATCGGACTTGGCCGGGCCCAACAGGCCCTGGTAGCCGGCGTACTTCTTGAACGCGATGAGTTCGTTCTTTTTGTACGAGTCAATGGTGAACTGTCCGGCGAAGGACTTCCCGGCAATGATGGCGTCGTCATTTGTCACGGCCGTCGGGCTGAACACCGAGTCGTCGACGATGGGGCCGGCGGGGCTTGTCAGCACCTGGGCGAACGTTTGGTCGTTGGGCGTCTTGAGCTTGAACACCACGGTGGTGGCGTCGGGGGCCGTGACACTGTCCAGGTTTCCCAGGAGGACGGCGGGACCGTTGGCGTCGTTGATCTTCAGCTGCCGGTCAAAGGTGAACTTCACGTCCTTGGAGTCAAGGTCCGTGCCGTTGGCCCACTTCAGGCCCGGCTTGAGTTTGACCGTGTAGTCAGTGGGGGTGGTGAACGACGCCGAGACGGCAATGTCGGGTTTTGGATCGGCACTGCCCGGTGCCGAGTTCATCAGGAACGGATAGATCTGGTTCATGACCATGAACGAGCCGTTGTCGTAGGAGCCGGCGGGATCAAGGAAGGTGACCTTGTCCGTGGTGCCCAGCACGACCGGCCCGCCGGCGGATCCCCCCGTGCTGCCACCCCCGCTGCTGCTGGGACCCGTGCACGCCGTCAAGGCCAGCATGGATACACCCGCGACGGCGATCACCGAGCGCAGTCCAAACATATTTTTAGCCATCAGCAAACTTTCTCTTGTCCATTGCATGGAACAGGCCACACTACGTTGTGTGACCTGAACCACTTATCTGATGGTTACTTTCTATCAGAGATAAAGCTTGCCCCTTGCATGGAAGCCGAAGTTGCAATCAGATGGTTACTTTAGGGACTCCTCGCGGGGTCCGTGCTGGAACTGCGGATTGCGCCCAAACCAGCCGGCCAGGCGTGAATAGCTGTCGGCATTCAACGGCACCCGCACCTCCAGGCCCACCGCCTTGTCCGTGCCGCGGTATTCGGGCTTCATGACCCGCTGGGACCAGGCAAGCGACTGGTCCGCCAGCGCGGGGTCCAGGATGATGGGCACGCCGGTGGCCTTGGCCAAATCCCAGGAGTGGACCGTGAACTCGGCGATTTGCAGGCCGATCCTGCTGCGCAGCGGTGCCTCACCCCCGCCGGGCAGTGCCACTTGGCGGCTGAGGTCGGCGGCATTCCAGACGCGCATGAGCATGGCGGCGCCGTCGCCAAAACGGGTGGACCAGTCGGCCCCGACCGTGGCCGCCGCAGCCTGCGGATCGATGTTGCTCCCGCGTGCCATGACGGTGTAGTTGTGCAGGTCCTGGACCACCAGATGGTGCAACAGGTCCTGGACGTTCCACTCAGTGCAGGGCGTGGGCCAGTGCGCCTGATTGGAGGAGATGGCGGCAATCACCTCCAAGCACTGCTCGAGCGATCGCTCCAGCAGTTGCAGGGGGTTGGGAATCAAATGCGGGGGCATAGAGTGTCACCTTCCGTGAGCCAAGTCACCTTGTACGGAAGTTTACGCCAGCTTGGGCTCGCGTGGGCGGCGCCGGCATTTTCGGGCGCGCCAGCGATGCCCCGTGCGTCCACTCCCCCTCGACGCCGTCTCACTTTTGGCGGACTTTTGGCCGACGATCTCTCACTTTTGGCGCAAATATCGGCAACGCCGTCTCAGCCGGTGAGAGAGCGTCGGTAAGATCCACGCCAAAAGTGAGAGAGCGTCGGTCAGAACCGCACCAAAAGTGAGAGAGCGTCGGGGGCGGGGACTAGAGCTCGGGGCGGGCCAGGGAACGGGCCGCGTCGATAGTCGCCTGTCCCAGCACACGGCTGCCCTGGTACAGGACCACCGTCTGACCGGGCGCCACGCCGCGCAGCGGCTCGCCCAGGGTGACCGTCAGGCTCTGGCGGGGCACGACGTCGTCCATCACCGAAGTGACGAAGGCGCGGGCGGGCACGGGGTCGCCGTGGGCACGCACCTGGGCATAGCAGTCGAACTCCTCGCCGGTGGCGACCTCGGCGATGGGCAGCCCGGCCCAGGAGACCTTGATGCCCTTGAGTTCGTCGATGGCCAGCAATGCGTGCGGGCCGACGACAACCTTGTTTTCCTTGGGCCGTATTTCCAGCACGAAGCGCGGCTTGCCGTCGGCGGCCGGGGTGCCCAGCTTCAAGCCGCGGCGCTGGCCCACGGTGAACTGGTTGGCACCCGTGTGGCCGCCCACCTTTTCGCCGGTCTCATCGACGATGTCGCCGTCGGTCATCTCGATCTTCTCGGCCAGCCAGCCGGCGGTGTCGCCGTCGGAGATGAAGCAGATGTCGTGGCTGTCCGGCTTCTTGGCCACGGAGAGGCCGCGGCGCTCGGCCTCGGCACGGACCTCGGCCTTGGACGGGGTGTCCGCCAGGGGGAACATGGAGTGCTTGAGCTGCTCGTGGGTC
>JBAUMA010000640.1:0-2977 GCA_049578485.1 Specibacter sp. | reverse complement strand
GTCGCTGTTTGTTGGTTGCAATTGAGGACGGGGGCCACTGGCGCCCTGGTTCTTAGGTTCCGTGGCTGCTGTGCGAGCAGGCATCCAAGCCATCGTGGCTGTCATGGCTGTCGTGGCTGTCGTGGCTGTCATGGCTGTCGTGGCTGTTGGCCGTGTTGGCTGTGCCGGTGCCGGCCCCTACTGACTCAGACAGGTGCCGGAAGGAGGGTTCGGGCAGATATGCTCCGCGAGCCTGGTTGCAGTTGATCTGCAGCTTGGTGGGTTGAGGGCGCCGGCTCTGCTTAGTGTTTCGGATCGTCACGATGCCGGGGTTGTTGCTGGTGTGGTCCGGGGTGTGGCTGTGGAGGGCCTGTTCCAGGATTGATCGGGTGGGGTTCATCGCGTCGCATGTCTGCAGCCGGTGGTCACTATCGCCGTCACGGGCATTTGCTACCAGTTGATAGCCCGTAGCAGCCCATTGTTGTGGGTGCGGCTGGCACTTGACGTACTTAGGTCCTGTGCTATCAGCCCCCGGGCCCGAGCGGTCCGCTCTATCGGGCCTTGGCTTCTGGAGGGTCTGTGATGGGGCGGGCCAGGATACGGGAGGGTGTGTTGTGCCCTGGCTGGTGCGTGTTGTGCAGTATGGGCGGGCTCTTCTTCTTCCATTTTTTGCGGGTGGGTAGGGGGATGGGGCCCACGTTGTGATGGCTATGTGGATGTTGTTGGCCGGGAGTTGTGGGGCTTTCGCAGAGTCGGGCCCTTTTAGGAACCGGACGGGGGTACTGGACGGGACAATCACCTGGAGGGTTGGGGAAAAAGCCCACGGGGGCGGTGCGGGTGGAAGAGCGCGGCTGGGACGAGCGTGGCTGGGACGAGCGCGGCTGGGATGAGCGCGGCTGGGATGAGCGCGGCTGGGATGAGCGGTGCTGGGATGAGCGGTGAGGGAACGTCCGCGGGGTGCGGGCCCCTCTGAACACATCCTTCATGGCTGGGGGGCTTTCATGAGCAAGCGCCTGGGCAGGAGTGTGGGGTGTGGTGCCGTTACGGGCGGAGATAGCTGGGCCGGGCACTCTTCGAGGGTGGCCAGGTACCGGTACGGCCATGGCGAGTGTCCTGTCACGGCACCGGTCACTGGAGTTGGTCGCGCGTTCTGGGGCTGGGTGGGTGAAAATGTCAATCTTATTTGAGCCCACTTGGGTCGGAAATCGCAGTTTGAAGTGAGACCACCTTTGGCATGCGTAGAGGCACGTCGCTGATTGATTTGGAATGCCATTTTCCGAAACCGACTGCGCAAAATTTCCAAAGTCGACTGCACTGCACTGCCCTTGCTTTCGCGTATTGGGACATCTCGCCTTCCCAAGAGACCCTGGGGAGTTCAGTCGATCGTTGCCGGACCCTATAACTCAGGATCGCGAACCCTGGATTTCACGCCGTCGGCCCAGGTGCGTGAGCTGTTCTATCGAGGCCCTTGACTTAGAGTACAGCGGCGGAGGAATGTTGTTGTCCTAGGCAAATAGCAACGTGCTTCGAAAAATTGGGGGAACAAAGATGTTCAGTTTCAAGCGTTCAACAGTGCCCGCGATGGCTGCAGTAGCCGTGCTCTTACTTAGTGTTTTCGGTACGTCTCAAGCTGCTTCGGCGGCGGTTGTCTCTGGTCCTAGCGCGCAGGCGTCATCCACCTCCTCGGCGACGACGAGCGACGCTCCGATTGCGATTCCAATGGTCGCCGTCCCGAACACGGGCACGGGCACGAAAACTGGAGCGCAGCCCAACATTGCCATTCGCGGCAACTGCGGCACCGCGTTCTTGTATCCGAGTAATGGCGGAAACCACATCCATTACGACTTCGGATTTCAGAACCTTAACAACGGTCCGATCTATGTCACCGCCCACGTCGGAGCAACGAATGAAGACAATGGCGAGGCCGCTGTAAACAGCTTCAGTGAGGCGTCGTTCTCAAGTTCATGGGAGAAGCAGGGCAACCTTTACACGGGCACCGGGCTGAACGAAGTTTCTGCATACATCTACGTGGTTGGGTTTCTTCACAATTGCGTGAGCGACCCGAACCTTCGCCAAGGGGTCTACGTCTACTAGGCCACAAATCAGCAGGGTATGAAAGTTGCGATAGGCAGCTGACCAATTGGATCGTGTTCTGGAACTCCGCTGAACGTTGAAACAGTTCCAGCCCGCAGAGAGGCAGGTGGATGGATGCGAAAGGTAACTAAGTCAGGCGGGTTTGATCCCGCCACGGTCTTCTTCTCCATGCCACTGAAGCAGGCCCGAGAGACCGCTTCGCGGGTGGCGGCTCCCGTGGTGGCTCAGGCGACCGGGGCAGGTGAGCTATTGAACGTCAGGGGGCAAGAGGTTCTTTGCGATGCTCTCGCAGGCGAGTTCCCCAGCCTCTCGGCGGATGCGCTTCTAAGCCTGGCCGCGGAGGTGGTTGGGACTGCCAACATGATCGCTACGGTCCAATGGCGCAATGCCGGACACCGCCCGCAGGATACCCCGACAGTCGGGCCCTCAGCACTTGAAGGTGCGTTGCTGATCCACCTACACGCATCTCCTGGATCTGTGCCCGCCCAGTTGCGTGTCTCCACGTGGAATGAACATGCAACGCTCTACAAGCATTCCAAGTTTCGGCCGCCGGACCCATCTAAGGACGCGATGCGGCAGTGGACTCAACTGGGCAGAGAACATCAACAGTCCATGTACGAATATTGGCAGGAACTTCGAGCCAACCCATGAAAAGCCCCCTGCAAAGACATCTCGTGACACGCTGACTAACGAATGTGTTGCTGGACGAGGCCCTCAGAATGTCATGGGCGTGCACGCCACCTCATCGCCGGTGCAATCCTTCGCGCCGTGCCATGGATTTCATCCGGAATCGAACGCTCACTGCCTTCCATCGCTAGAAAAACGATATTGTTGGAAAACAATCCTGATGAATTCAACGATGAAGTGGGCTCCGTTCAAACTGCCCTAATCATTCCCGGAGGGC
>JBAUMA010000639.1:0-5654 GCA_049578485.1 Specibacter sp. | reverse complement strand
GTGCCACCGTGACGGCAATGGTGAGCACCGCCGTCGTCCTGAACAAGCTGTGGATGTGGATCAGTGGCGCGATCCTGAGCGTGGCCATGATGTACAGCCGCACCTACCTGGGCGCCCATTGGCTCTCGGACACTATTGCCGGTGCGCTGCTGGGCGTGGGTGTCACCTTGCTGCTATGGGCGGCCGCCCAAAATAAATGCCTGATGGGGAATATACGAATGCCCTAGGCGGAAGCCCGCTCAAATTCGGATTCGGGCAGCGGCTTTGCGGCCGGGGCCGTCAGGATCGAGGCGACGATGGCCACGGCGATGGCCAGCAGTGCCCAGCGGATGGTGACGTGGTCTCCCAGGAACCCCAATAGGGGCGGCCCGGCCAGGAATGCGACGTAGCCGATGGTTGAGACCACGGAAACGCGGGCGGCGGCCCGGGCCGGATCGTCGGCGGCGGCGGACATGCCCATGGGGAAGCCCATGGCGGCGCCGGCACCCCAGAAGACGGCACCCAGCCCGGCCAGCCACACGTTCGGGGCCACCACAAACAACACCAACCCCGCCAGGGCTGCGCCGAGGCTGCCGTATAGCACTGGCACCCGGCCGTAGGCGTCGATAAACCGGCCCCCGAAGAACCTAAACAAGGTCATGGAGGCCACGAACACGGCAAACATGATGGCCCCGCCGGATTCGGTGGTGCCCAATCCGTCTACCGAGGCCTTGGCAATCCAGTCGTTCGCCGAGCCTTCCGTCAACGCGGCGCCGAGGACCACCAAGCCCACCAGCAGGGTGCGCTTTTCCGTCCAGGCGCTGCGTCCCTTCGGGGCGGGGGTCTTTGCCTGCCCCGGGGCGGCAACCACCCCCGGCGGGTCCGGCAGGAAGAAGCGCGGAATGAACACCATGGCGATGCCGACCAACACCACGATCGCACCAAGGTGCGCGGGCATGCTGACGTTGGCTGCGGACAGGCCTGCTCCGACCAACGCCCCGGCGAGGGCGCCGCCGCTGAATCCGGCATGGAACTGCGGCATGGTGGTCCGGCCCAGGTGGCGTTCCACGTCCGCGCCTTCAATGTTTTGCGATACGTCCCACAGGCCAATGCCCACGCCAAAGAAAAAGAGCCCCAAGGCCGTCAACGGCTCGGAGGGAAGGGCGAGCGCCACGACCACCACCAACCCGCCGGCGGCAACGGTGAAGCCGCCAATCCGGATGGTCGAGGCCGTGCCAACCCTGGCCACCACGGTGCCGGCCAGGGGAAGTGCGATGACGGATCCGGCCGCAATGGTCAGCAGCAGCAGGCCCATTTCCCCGGCCGTCAGGTTAAGGATGCGGGTGACGGCCGGGATGCGGGCGGCCCAGCTGGCAAACACGAATCCGTTGATGGCGAAAACGGCAAAAGTGGCAATGGCCGCACGGCGGACCGCTTGCTGGTTCATGGTGGAGACACTCTTCACAGATGGGAGGCATAGATCGTTACAACTACTTTAGTGGCGCCCGGCGAACGGCCGCTTTCATGACGGCCTGCCTCCCGCACCAACTCAGCGGGCCGGCTGCGCCTCGGCAAGCCCGGGCACGTCGGCCACACTGTCCAGGACGTGGTCGCAGGGGAGGTCCGCAAGGAGTTCGCGGGTGAGTTTTCCGGTCAGGACCCCCACCGAGATGGCCCCGGCATTGCGTCCGGCCTGGACGTCGACGGCGGTGTCCCCCGCGGCGAGCACAGCCCCCACATTGACCACGCCGGTCTTTTCCATGGCCCGGTGGATCATGTACGGTGCGGGCCGGCCGGCGGCAACGTCGGAGGTGGTGACTACTGCGTCCACCATGGTGCCGGCACCGCCTCCCACCCGCCAGCCGAGCGACTCAAGCAAGGGGTGGGCCACGCCGTCGTCGAACCCGGTGGTCAAGGCCACCTTGATGCCCCGCCCACGGAGGGTGGCAATGGCGGCCTCCACCCCGGGCAGGGCCACGGGAGGCGTGGCCGCGTAGTGCTCGGCGAGGATGGCGCGGAACCGTGTGAAGGCGGCGGCCACCCTTTCGGCGGTGGGGTCCTGGCCGCCGCGTTCCATGAGGGCCGTGATGGCGGCGACCTTGTCGGCGCCCATCCAATGCTGCAGATCCGTGGCAGACACGGGCGCTCCGGTCTCCTCCACGGCCTCCTGCAGGGCCACATACACCAGGCCGTGGTCATCGATCGTGGTTCCTGCCATGTCAAAGGCGGCAAGTTCAATCATGGGGTTGCTCCTTGGGTTCTTGGGGTGGTGCTTTGGACGCGGGCCATGGGCGCGCGTCCGTGCAGGGTGTTGCTGATCATGAAGTTTGCAAGCTCGGGGCGGTACCTGTCGTCGGCGAACTCCAACGGCTCGCCCCGGGAGGAAAAGGTCACCCTCCGCTCACGCAGTAGCGGCGATCCGGCGTCAATGCCCAGCAGTGCCGCATCGGTATCGTCGGCGGCTACGGCGTCGATGATGTGCCGGGCACTGTGCAGGTCTACGCCCTGCCCGAGGAGGTGCCGGAACGTGGAGCCGGAGTCGGTGTCGAAATCAAAGAGGGAATTCCCGGCGTCCAGCACAAAATGGGAACGTTCCACCATCGCCGCTTCGCCGTCCAGCGAACGCAGCCGCAGCAGCGCCACCACCTGTTGTGCCGGCTCCAGGCCCAGCTGTTCGGCCACGAGCGGGCCAGCCGCGCGCCGGGCAATCTCCACCGTCCGCTGCCCCGGCACCTTGCCGATGGTCTCGGCCCACTCGGTGAAGGACAGGAATGTCTCCACCGATTGGGACACCACGGCCGGGCGCACCACGGGAGGCTTGCCGCGGCCGCCGGAAATGACCTGTTCGGCACGCAGTGCGGCCAACGCCTGGCGGACGGGGCCGCGCGAGGCGCCAAACTCGCGGCACAGCTCCGCCTCGGAGGGGACGGCCCCGCCTTCGGGCCACTGTCCGGAGGCGATCCGGTGCAGGAATTCCTCCCGCAGTTGTTCGTGCAACGGCAATTTCATGTGTTGATCATACAAGTGAAATTCCGCCGAAAACACTGATTGGTGGGGGCTCCAATTGAACAAACGGTAAACGTTCGGCGCCCAAAATGAACCGTTGGGGAACTTGTCTATACTTGTACCGTTTTGGCTTGATTGAGCTTGTCCCGGCAGGGCACAGTCGTTGCCATGACCGAAACAAATTCAACTCCGCACAGCACCGACGTGCTGATCGTGGGCGCCGGCATCACCGGCCTGGCCCACGCCGCCGAGGCCGTGGCCCGGGGCCTAAGCGTGACCGTGATAGACCGCGACACCCGGGCCGTGGGCGCGTCCGTCCGGAACTTTGGCCACTGCTGCGTCACGGCCCAGTCGGGCGAGCTGCTGGATCTGGCCCGGACGGCCCGCGAGAGCTGGCTGCGGCACAGTGCACTGGCCGGCTTCTTCTCGGTCGAATCCGGCGGCATGGCCGTGGCACGCAATGAGCAGGAGGTGTCCGTCCTGCAGGAATTGAGCGCCACCCGCGGCAGCGACGAGGTCACCATGATCAGCGCCGCCGCCGTCCGTGAACAGCTCTCCGGCAACGGCGACTCGGCCATCCTGGCTGGCGCCTTGCTGCGCGACGACATCCGGGTGGACCCCCGCGAGGCCGTGGCCAAGCTCGCCGCCTGGCTGGGCCGCCAGCCGCGCGTGGGATTCCTGTGGCGGACCTCCTACTTGGGCGTGGACGACGCCGGTTCCTCCTCCGCCGGACCCGTCACCGTGCGCACCTCCCGCGGGAGCATCCGGGCCGGGCGCGTGATCGTCTGCGTGGGCCACGACCTCGACCGCGTGCACCCCCAGCTGGCCGAGGAGTTCGGCGTCGAACGGTGCATGCTGCAGATGGCCCTGGTCCGTCCGCCGGCGTCGTTGCAAATCCGCCCGGCCGTGCTCACCGGCACCTCCATGCTGCGCTACCCGGCGTTCGCCGAGACCAGCGCGGCAGCCGAGCTGAAAAGGGAACTGGCGGCCAAGAACCCGGAACTGCTGGCCATCGACGCCAACGTGATGCTGACCCAGCGCCCCGACGGCACCCTGATCATCGGGGACAGCCACCGCACCGACACCACCACCGATCCGTTCCTGTCCGAACAGACCTCCGACACCCTGCTCAACGCCGCCGCCCACCTGCTGGGCACCGGCAACTTCCAGGTCCTGCAGCGCTGGCAGGGCGTCTACGCCACCAGCCCGCAGCAAAGCTTCCTCATTGAACACCCGCAAGCCAACGTCACGGCAGTGTCTGTCACGTCCGGGATCGGCATGACCATCTCCTTTGGTCTGGCACGCAAAACGTTTGACCAGCTCGAAAACTCCCCCGTTCTCACCACCATTCGCTAAGGAAATCGACATGAAAAAGCCTTTCCGCCTCCTTTCCCTCGTTGCCGCCACCGCGGCCGGCGCCATGCTCATGACCGGCTGCGGCGGCACCGCCACCACCGGCGCGGCCAACGCCAACGGAGCCAACTCCGATAAGCAAGTCACCATCTACAGCGCCGACGGCCTGGCCGACTGGTACACCAAAACCTTCGAGGGCTTCACGAAAGACACCGGCATCAAGGTCAACGTGGTCGAGGCCGGCTCCGGTGAAGTGGTTTCCCGCGCCGAGAAGGAAAAGTCGAACCCGCAGGCCGACCTGCTCATCACCCTCCCGCCGTTCATCCAGCAGGCAGAGAAGGCGGGCCTGCTGCAAAAGAACGCTGCCGACACCAGCGCCATCCCGGCCGAATCCAAGGCCGCCGACGGCATGTACGTCTCCGTGGTGAACAACTACGCCGCCATGATCCGCAACACCGCCGCCGCGGACAAGCCCGATTCCTGGGCGCAGCTGCTCGATCCGAAGTACCAGGGCAAGATCCAATACTCCACCCCCGGCCAGGCCGGCGACGGCACCGCCGTACTGCTCCTGCTCCAGCACCTCAAGGGCAAAGACGGCGCACTGAGCTACTTGAAAGACCTGCAGAAGAACAACGTGGGCCCCAGTGCCTCCACCGGCAAGCTCGGCCCCAAGGTTTCCAAGGGCGAGCTGACCGTGGCCAACAGTGACGTCCAGATGGCGTTGCAGTCCATCAAGGCCGACAAGTCCGGCTTTGAGGTCTTCTTCCCCAAGAACGACGACGGCGCCCGCACCACCCTGCCCCTGCCCTACGTCATGGGCCTGGCCGCCAAGGCACCCCACGAGGCCAGCGCCGCCAAGCTGATGGACTACCTGCTCTCCAAGCCCGTCCAGGAGACCATCTCCAGCTCCGCACTCGGTCTGCCCGTCCGCTCCGACGTGACCCCCACGGACGCGAACTACACGGCCCTGAAGAAGACCATGGACGGAGTCACCGTCTGGTCGCCGAACTGGAACGACGTGCTCTCCGGCCTCGACTCCGACGTGAAGGCGTACAACTCCGCCACCGGCCAGTAGCACCCACCCCGGCGGCCGAGCTTGTCGAGACCCCGTTGGCCGGCTCACCTCCGGCGGCGATGCCGGCATTGAGGGGTCACATCACCCACCGTCCGGCGACATCAGTCGAGACGAGCTTGACCACAAAGGCGACGGAGACGGCGTTTTCGTAGGCGGCGTCGACGGAGGCCGAAGGCCGCCCGCGGCCGCTGGCCGGAAAGCCGCTGAGAAAATGCCGGGCCCGTCGCCGGAAGTGAGCCGG
>JBAUMA010000638.1:0-2670 GCA_049578485.1 Specibacter sp. | reverse complement strand
GTGCCACGGCAGCGGCCTGCGTCGTGCTTTGGTGTACGGGTGGCAACCCGAGTTCGCGGCCCACCAGCCCGGCCAGGAATCCGCTCATGGACCCACCAGCCCCAGGTAGGCCTGCCGCCGCCGCGGCGACATGCCGAGGATGGCGTCCTCGGCCCAGCCGTAGGCCCGGGCCAGCCGGTGCACGTCCAGGATCATGCGCCCGGCCCAGTGGTTGAGTTCGGCCCACACAAATGAGGCAGCGTGGAATGGTGCAAGCCAGTGGCGGCCGCACTCGGGGCAGTCCAGGGCAAGCTCGGTGGTGGCGGCCGGGTCGGTGCGGGCCAGCTCGGCGCCCAGGGAATCCAGGGTTTGCGCAGGCAGCGCGCCGGGATCCACCTCACGGCCGGCATGCCGGGCCGCGGTGATGCAGCGCAGAACGATCGCCTGCTCGACGGCTTCGGGCGGGCCATCCTGCGCCAGCAGGTCCTCCGTGGTGACGGGCCGCAGCGAAATCTCGTATTTCCCGCGGGCCACCGTGACGCCGGCCGGCCCGTCGCCCGCATCGGCGGAGATCAACTGCGCCACCGAAACGTGCAGTTCCACCTCCGTACCGCAGTCCGGACAGGCTGCAACAGCATCAAGTTCGGGGCCAAAGACGGCCTCGCGCAACCGCAGCAGGCCGGCGTCGCGCCGTCCCAGCGGCCACTGCGCAAGCTCGGTTTGCGGCGTGTCCCGGAACAGGGCGGCAAGCATGGTCAGGGCCCGGCGCGCAGGCACCTGGTCCCCAGCTTCTTCCCACACCCCCAGCAGGAGCGCGGCCCCCGGCCCGGCCACCGCGCATCACCCGGATGCCTGGCTCAGGGTTGGTTCGCTCGGCTCCGTCACCGACGTATCCCGCTCCCACCCTTCGTTTTCCAGTTTGATGTGCTGGATGGCAACGGCGTTGGCGTTGGCGTCAAGGTCCGGCAGGGCCTGGTATTCGGACACCCAGCAGCGGTAGATGTTGTAGGCGAGCACCTTTTGCCCGGCCTCGTTGTACACCTCCACGATGATGTCCTTGCGGAAGTCGGCCAGGGACACCTCCGAGCCGAGGACGGAACCAAAATTCCACACCTTGGCCGCCCACGCCTCAAAGTCGGTGTCGTGGGTGACGCCGCGCTCTATCGTGACGGCGTCGAACTCCGTGCGGCCCGGGGATTTGCGGCTGGAGGATGGGTCCCCGCCCTCGCGGTGTTTGACCACCTCGGTGGTGCGCTTGAGGCCGCCCACCTTGCTGACGCCGGCCACGTAGCGCCCGTCCCACTTAACCCGGAACTTGAAGTTCTTGTAGGGGTCAAAGCGAGAGGCGTTGACACTGAACTGGGCCATGGTCCGCTCCTAGGCTTGCACCGCGCCAGCAATTTGCTGCAGCGATATGATCACGAATTCGGCAGGTTGCAGCGGGGCGAACCCCACCACGATGTTCACCACCCCGTTGTTGATGTCGTTTTGGGTGGTGGTCTCGGAATCGCACTTCACAAAGTAGGCGGCCTGGGGCGTGGTGCCCTGGAACGCGCCCTGCCGGAACAGGTTGTGCATGAAGGCGCCCACGTTCAGGCGGATCTGTGCCCACAAGGGTTCGTCGTTGGGTTCGAACACCACCCACTGGGTGCCGCGGTACAGGCTCTCTTCGATGAACAGCGCTGTCCGGCGCACGGGCACGTACTTCCACTGCGAAGCCAGCTGATCGTTGCCCTGCAGGGTGCGGGCTCCCCACACCACCCTCCCGGCGGCGGGGAAACTGCGCAGCACGTTGATGCCCAGCGGGTTCAGCCTGCCATTCTCGAGGTCGTTCAAGGGTACGCTCAGGGCCGGTGCCCCGTTGATGGTGGCATCCAGGCCGGCCGGAGCCTTCCAGACACCACGGGCCGAATCGGTGCGGGCGTAGATTCCGGCAATGGCGCCGCACGGTGCAAACACGCCGAGCTGGTTGCCGGCCTGGGGGTCGGGGGCCGTGATGCGGGGGAAATACAGGGCCGCGTTGGCACTCGTGGTGCCGATGGCGCCTAGTCCCCCGGCCGCGTCGTCCACACTGTTCCAGGCTCCGGGCGGGTCCACCAGCAGCATGGCGCGGCGTTGCTCGCAATAGGCCACGGTGTCCGGCAGCAGGCCGGCGTAGTCGATGTCGCCGTCGTCCTGGTAGGGCGGAATGCACAGGATGTTGAAGAGGTCGGCGTTGGCCAGCGCGTACAGGCCCTGTTTCCCGGCGGCCTTGCCGGGTCCGTTGAAGTCGCCCGTGGCCAGGGTGCCGCCGTCGCTGGCGGCATCGGCCTGCGCCACCGTGGTGTTGGTGGCCGGGGTGGCCGGCCCGCTGGAATCGGCTTCCGTTTGGTTGTCGCCCCAGGGGTCGTACTGCTTCTTTGCCGTGGAGGGGTCGGGGCTGGGATCCGGTCGTCCGGCCGGCAGCGCACCGAGAACTGTCACCAGCGAGGATTCGTTGGCGAGCACCTTGTCCACCTGGCGCAGGTGGCCCGGCACCACGGAGACGTTGCGGAATGTCTCCACCGCACCGGTGGTGCCGTCGCGGACATAGAGGTTGAACAGGTTCGCAGCATCGGCCCCGGTGACGTTCTGGTCGGCCCGCGCCCGCAGGCTGTTTCCCCAAGTGCCGGGATACTTGGCCTGCAGCGTCAGCCCGGACAGCGTCAGTGA
>JBAUMA010000637.1:0-4231 GCA_049578485.1 Specibacter sp. | reverse complement strand
CTTCATTTCCTTGACCTCGGACTTGATGATCCGCATGGACTGGCCCAGGCTGCGTGCCATGCCCGGAAGTTTCGGTGCGGCAAACAGCAATACGACAACAATGATCAGGACGATCAGCACTGCCGGGTTCTCAAAAATTCTTCCCACGATTAACGCCTTTCCTTTTGGTTCATCCTACGTCTTCCAATGCTTTGATGTCGCGCAAGGATTGGAGTTGTCCGCGTTCTTTCCTGCGGGCGACGCGCCGCTGGAGGCGGGCGAAACGCCGTTCCTCCTTGGCAGCTACGTAATCATCCTTCATTTGTTCAGGCGTTGCAAAAACGGCTGCACCGGGAACTGAAGTTCGCGGTTCTGTGACGTGGGACTCCGCCAGCTGTTTTTCACGCTGTTCCCAGTGCGCGGACAATTCCTCGCTGACGGAGGAGAAGGTGCGCATGGTGGCGGTGGCCCCGCGCCAGAGTTTCAGCCCCATCACGACGGCGAAAAGCAGGGCGAGCGCAATGAGCGCCACCCAGAGAATAATCCACGACCACCAAGGCATGTGCCTAGTCTATCGATCCAGGCTGGGGGTGCCCGGTGTGCTTTCGCCCACAGCGTCAAAACCGAACTCGTCTTGTTCTTTCCGATAGCTGGCGGCGGCTGCGGCCAGCCAGTCACGCGTTTGCACCCGCACGTCCTCCGGCGAAACTACCCGGGCATGGCCGGCGAGCCTGGCCATGAGAGGGGCAATGGTGCCCGGCTCCCCCATCAGGATCCGCATGCCTAACTGGTGGCCGCCTGCCACGTCGTGCACCGTGGCCCCGTACGCCGGCGCCAGGCGCCGTGCCGTGGTGGGATCGGCAAGCAGGAGCACCTCGCGGTCGTTGGCGCCCGGGGTGTAGACGCCGAAGGTTCCGGCCATGTCGGTGGCCGTGTGGGTTTGGGCCCCGGCGTCGGCCAGGGTGCGAATGTTCTCAACCCGGAAACTTCGCATCGCCCCGGCGTTGCGGCACCACGCACGCACGTACCAGGTGGAGTCGATGGAGAAGACGCGCCGTGGCTCAATGACACGACGGGTCAACTCGTCACGGCTGCGCACCAGGTACGTGATGGCCCCGGCCCGGGAATCGTGGATCATCGATTGCAACGCCGCAATGGTTTCCAGATCGCTGCCCGAGACCAGTTGAAGGGCGACGGCGTTGGCCAGCCAGGCTTCCTCGCCCGCCACCCGCTTCACCGAGTCGATGGCCGTGCGCAGGGATTGGGCTTCGCTGGTGCCCGGCACGGCGGTGAGGGCGTCCAGGCCAACCAGCAGGGCGCACGCCTCCTCCTGGGTCAGGCGCAAGGGGCTGGCCAGGGTTTCGGCGTCGCGGATGAAGACCTGCCCGGCCTCCGTGGTGACATCCATCAGATCCCCGTGCAGATAGCCGGGAAGCCCGGTGACCATGAGGGTGTCAAGGTCGGCCGCCAGTGCCTTGTCGCTGATGCCGAACTCCTTGGTGATCTCCGCCAATTCAATTCCCGGGTTGGCCACCAGGAACGGCACCATTGACAGCAGCCGGATCAGCCGGTCGCGGGTGTCCTTGCGTCTGGGTGCGGGGCCGGGCAGCGGCGGACCAAAATCGGCTGTTCCCGCGGTGTCTTCGCCGGCGGCGGAGGAGGCTGCCCGCAATCCCTCGGCTACGGCCGTGCGTAGTTCTGCCGGTTCAAGCACCGTGGCGGTGGCTCCCAGCGCGGCGAGGTCCTCTGCCATCAGCTCCGGTTCCCGGTAGCTGATGGACAGGGTCTCGGTGGTTCCTCCGGTCTCGGAACGACCCGCGGAGGCAACCGTGGTGCCCTCCCTGCTGCGCAGCTGCTGGGCTGCCCCGAGCGGGACCCGGACAAGGGCGGTGTGCGGCGCGTCGGTGCCCAGCGTGGCCAGTACGGCGGAAATGGAAAAGTCTGCGGGACGCCCAAAAGTGCCGCGCCCGTCGATGGCCACTTCCGAGCGGATGCGCGAGAGCCTGAAAGTTCGGGTGGCGCCCTTGCCGACGTCGTAACCGGACAGGTACCACTGGCCGTACTTGTTGCCCAGACCATAGGGGTGGACGGTGCGTTCGGTGATCTCACCGGATCCGGCGGCACGGTAGGAAAAGCTCACGGGATTGCCACGGCGCAGCGCGGTCCATAGGGGTTCAAAGGCCGGCTCGAGGGTGCGGATGCGCGACTGGACGGTCGTGTCGTCGTCGTACCAGACCAAACCGGCACGCGTGGCGACCTTTCGCAGGGCGGACTGGGCGGCTTCGCCAAAAGCAGCCTCCGCCCACAGGCTGGCGGCAACCGCCAGCATCATCATGGCTGGTTCGTCGAGGCGGACCTCGGGGACCCGGTACTCTGCCGGGTTGATCCGGTAGAGTGCCTGCTCCTGGTCGTCCTGGTCAAAGGTCGTCGTTGTGGTGATGGGGATGCCCACCTCGCGCAGGAGCTCCTTGTCGCGTTCAAACATGCGCTCAAAGGCCGGACCCAATTTGGCCTCCGCGGCGGCCGAAGGCGCGATCCTGGCGTAGCCGTTGACGTTTTGCCTGATGTAGTGCCGGCTTCGCCCCCGGCTGGAGCCCAAAAGGGCTATGACCAGGTTGAGCAGGCGTTCGGTGGCATCGATTTTGGTGGACACCTTGGTAAGACTACTAGGCCCGGACGGCCGCTCCCGACAGTGGGGAGCGACGCGTTGGGAACGAAAATGCCTGCGGCCCCCAAGCGTTGCTTGGGGGCCGCAGGCATCGATGAAGCTGGTTGGAGTGCCTCTTAGCGGACGCCGACCAGGTCGACCACGAAGATCAAGGCTTCGTTGGGGCCGATGGCGCCGCCGGCGCCGCGCGAGCCGTAGGCAAGCTCGGAAGGGATTTCCAGGCGGCGGCGTCCGCCGACCTTCATGCCGATCAGGCCCTGGTCCCAGCCCTGGATGACCTGGCCGATGCCGGCGCGGAATTCCAGCGGCGTGCCGCGGCCCCAGGAGGAGTCGAACTCTTCGCCGGTGGAGAAGGCGACGCCCACATAGTGGGTGGACACGGTGCTGCCGGGCACCACTTCGGTGCCGGTGCCCTCGATGATGTCCTCAATGACCAGCTCGGTCGGGACGTCCTGGGACGGGAAGTCAATCTCGGGCTTCGTGCGATCGTAGTCGCGGGTACCAAAAGACATGGTGCTCCTTGGGAGTTGGGGTGTTGTTACTTCTTCGCTTCAATCTTAACAACAAACACGAGCGTTCCAACCGGCTTCCCCTGTGACGCGGCTGAATCGCCGTAGGCCAGGGACGTCGGGATGGTCATCAGGACCGTCGAGCCGACCTTCTGGCCGGCCAGTCCCATGGTCCAGCCCGGGATGACCTGGGCGAGGCTGAACGTGACGGGCGCACCCTTGTCGAAGCTGGAGTCGAACTGCTTGCCGTCGCTCCAGGTCCAGCCGGTGTACAGGGCCGAAATGCTGTCGGTGTCCTTGAGTACTGCGCCGGTTCCTTCGGTCAACACCTGCACGGCGAGGTCGGCAGGGGCATCCTTCTTGGGGATGGTGATGCTGGGGACGCCCTTGGCGTTGAACTTGGCCGTGGGAAGGCCGCCGGCCTTGGCGAGGGCTGCCACGTCCGCGGCGCTCATCAGCTTGGCCGGGTCCTTGGCGCTGGAGACCTGGAACACGCTGACGGCGGCAGGCTGGGCCGGCACCTCGGCGGAGGACGCCGTGGCCGGCACGGCGGGGGTGGCCGGGGTCGCGTAGGCGATGTAGGCGCCAATCTTGGCGTGGACAAAGGTGTCGTACACGAGGGGGAACTGCGTCTTGAAGGATGAGTTGAGCACGACACTGTTCATCTGGCTCTTCGTGAAGGTCTCGGCAACCTGCTTTCCGGTGGCCGGATCAAGCGCAACCTGCATGAAGCTCACCGACTGTCCGTCCTTGACCTGCGCGCCTGTTCCATCTTTGACCAGGCGCATGGACTCGCCGCTGATCTTCAGCGGCGCCGCAAAGCTGACTTTGGGTGCCTTGCCCTTGCCGAGGTCCTCGACCTTGACGGAGGCCAGGGCCTCGGCGTTGGAGGGAGGAATGGAAATCGAAGGGCTCGAGGTGGCGCTGGCCCCTGGCTGCGGGTTGGTTCCGGTGGAACACGCGCTAACAAGGAGCAGCAAGGGAAGAAGCAGTGCAAGAAGTCGACGCACGGACACACTTTCTTGTGGCAGATGGGTAAGACAATGTTTGATCCCGTCACATGCTGTGACTTTTT
>JBAUMA010000636.1:0-7567 GCA_049578485.1 Specibacter sp. | reverse complement strand
CATCGGTTTCTGGTACCGACATTCTAGGTTCGAGTCCTGGTATCCCAGCGCTTCACCAGAGCCGCCTTTCGATTGGCGTGCGGAGCAAAGTTCAGGTAATGTTTTCTGAGCTTGCCGAGCTAAATATCGGAAAGAATGTATTAGGGCCCCATCGTATAGCGGCCTAGTACGCTGCCCTCTCACGGCGGTAACGCGGGTTCGAATCCCGCTGGGGTCACAAGCAAGACCGGAAATCGTAAAAGGTTTCCGGTCTTTTGCTTTAACTGCGCACGGTCCAATCGAACGCCATGGATGCAAGCGACTGCTGTGTGACCTTGGACGATTCTCCTTGAACTCTTTACCGTTGGGCCGGCCGCGCGTACCGTTGGGGAACAAGGGGAAAGCCTGTGAGGAAGCGTCATGAGATGCGTTCGCTCGGCAGGCATGCAGGCATCCCCGGGAGCGGACGCGGGGATGCCTTTCCACGGGTGCTTCATGGCGGCGTTCCCCACCGGGCTTCCGCCTTAACCATGATCGGAACCACCGCGGGGAAGACTCGCATTTTCCGCCTCGTCATTGAGGCTCGTCAAATGGCATGACAGCGTGCGGCCACCCCGGGTGAACACACAGATGTTGATCCAGGCTTCCCGACATCGCGGAAGGCAGGGCACCTCCCTTGGGGATTTTGACGATCCGAAGCCAGGGAGTTTGCGTTGTCCATCATGCGACAATCGCCCGTGGCTGTTGGCGGCGCGGTGCTCGGCGCACTGACTAGAAGTGCCCTTCGCCGCCGCCCACTTGTGGACGGACGAAACGTTTGCGCGGCCAAGCTGGGCTTGCGCAGATTGGCATATCCAAAATCCACTAGTTCTGAGGAACCTAACAATGGTCACTCTAAGAAATGCTCAGCGAAGAAGTGTCTTCCCCGTCTCGCTCGCCATGACTGCGGTGGCATTCATGTGCATAACCACGGCGCCGAATGCCTTCGGTGCACAGTCCACGCCTTATGTCGCCGTTGACCCTAGCGAAGATGCGGCCACACAGTCGATCATCGGCGTACTCGAGTCTTTGCTGACGCTCTACATCCTTTGCCTACTGCCGCTGGTCCTGCGTGTTGTCGCCAGCTACCGTCCGCTGGCGGTCAGCGACGATACCAGTCACCTCAAGGGCAGATACCGGAGGTGGTCCGTCTCACGAGCAACCGGGCGCGTTCTTGCCTCGTCCTCCCAAGCAAACACCTACGGGCAGGGCAACATCTCCGGCAGTGTCTATCAGGGGACGGGCACGGTCACCGGATCGTCGTACACGAGGACGGATTTCCGGGAGACCATGCGTTTGCGGCTCTCGGACGGCCGCCAGATCGACGCGGGGGTCGTCAACTACGGAGTCGCGGCGCAGCCCGGCGACGTCCTGAGCGTCTGGTACGCAGCCAGGGGACACCATGCGACCCCTTTTGCGGTCCTAAACCATACGACCAACCAGTCCGCAACCAACGACAAGGACCTCCACAGGATCCAGGATCCGCACCAGAAGATCTTCGCCCTGTATCACGTGGCATTCCTTGGTTTCATCAGCATTTTCCTCTCCATTTTGACCTTTGGCATTCCGGTTATCCTCTGGGGGCTGTTGCTGATTCTCTACTTCTTGGGGCAAAGGATGGTTAGGAACCGCTTCCGTAAGAGTGGCATGGGTCCGCTGTGGCGGGTCGGCGCCTTCGATGCCTCGTACTTGGGAACGGGAACATGATTCCGGGGACGCGGAACGTTGCGGAGTCACACTCAAGGTGGCCCTCCGGCCTTGTCACCTGAACGGTCCCTGATGGGCAAATGGGTTTGTATTGCCACAGTTACTGGCATGATGATCGTGTGAGCCCAAGCAACCTCTCCCAGGACGACGGCGGCGCAGCCCAGGTGCAGGACGCCGCCGTTGCGCTGTTGGAAACTGTGCGGGACGAACTTGGCCGCTTGCAGCTACCCCTGGAACTGCCCGGCGCCGACCAGGCCCGCAGCACGGCTGCAGGGGCCCTGAGCCAGCTGGAGGACTACATCCTGCCGCGGTACCGAAGCCTGGATGCACCGCTGCTGGCGGTGGTGGGCGGTTCCACGGGCGCCGGAAAATCAACGCTGGTCAATGCACTGGTCGGCCACCCCGTCTCGCGGGCTGGTGCCATCCGGCCCACCACCCGCCAGCCCATCCTGCTGCACCACCCGCAGGACGGCCAGTGGTTCACGTCCACCCGGGTGCTGCCGTCCCTGGCCAGGGTCCGGGGAGAACGCGCCGATCCCCGGACACCGGCAACCCTGGCCGGGGCAACACCCGACGCCTCCGCCATGCAATCTCTTGTCTTGCTTGCCGACCCGGAAGTGCCGGCCGGCGTGGCCCTCCTGGATGCCCCGGACATTGACTCGATCTCCGATGACAACCGCCAACTTGCCGGGCAACTGCTGGCCGCCGCGGATCTGTGGCTTTTTGTCACCACGGCCAATCGCTATGCGGACGCCGTGCCCTGGAGGCTGCTGCTCGATGCGGCATCCCGCGACATCATGGTGGCGGTGGTTCTGGACCGTGTGCCCACGGGGGCCGCGGAGGAGGTCGGTGGCGACCTGCGGACCATGCTGGAACGCGCGGGGCTCTCCGACGCTGAACTCTTCGTGGTGCCCGAATCGGTCCTTGACCCGTTGGGGATGCTGCCGCAGGCGGGCATTGCGCCCATCGTTGCCTGGTTGCGGGGCATTGCCGCGGACTCGGCGGGCCGTGCTGAAATAGCCCGCCGCACCCTCAACGGCACCGTCAGATCCCTTTCCGGCAAGATGGACCTGGTGGCCAGGGCTGCGATGGACCAGCACCAGTCAAGCCTCCAACTGGCCGGCGATGTCATTGCAGCCTTCGACGACGCTGCCGCCCGCATCTCCAAGGCCACCAGCGACGGATCGTTGCTGCGCGGCGAGGTGCTGGCCCGGTGGCAGGACTTTGTCGGGACCGGCGACTTCTTTAGGGCCCTGGAAAACGGTATCGGCAGGGTCCGTGACAGGATGGGCGCCTTCTTCAAGGGGCAGCCGCCGCCCGCCGTGAAGGTGGAGGTGGCCATTGAAACCGGACTGCAGGCGGTCATTGTGGACCAGGCGGCCCGGGCCGCTGAGGACGCGGACCAGCGGTGGCGTGCCGACCCAGCAGGCCGTGCGTTGCTGGGCAATGACGACTTCTCCGGTGTCACGGACGGCTTTGCCGCCGAGGTAGCCGCGGATATCCGGGCATGGCAGGGCGAGGTGATGGAGCTGATTCGTTCCGAAGGAGCCGCCAAGAGGTCACAGGCCCGGTGGCTGTCCTTTGGCATCAACGGCCTGGGCGTGGTGTTGATGATCGTCGTATTTTCTCTGACCGGGGGACTGACCGGTGCCGAGGTGGGAATCGCCGGCGGCACCGCCGTCGTCGGACAAAAATTGTTGGAAGCCGTGTTCGGCGAAGACG
This sequence comes from Specibacter sp., assembly GCA_049578485.1. Taxonomy (GTDB): domain Bacteria; phylum Actinomycetota; class Actinomycetes; order Actinomycetales; family Micrococcaceae; genus Specibacter. The sequence continues at coordinate 4,120 of JBAUMA010000636.1, read as the reverse complement.
CCGTGCGGCGCCTGGCCAACCAGGCGCGGCTGGCATTGGAAAAGCGGTGCACGGACCTGCTGGAGCGCCAACAACAACGCTTCCTGGACAGGATTGGGCCGCTGCACGAAAGCGCGTCCCCGCAGGTGGAACGGCTTGAGAAGCTGGCACGCAAGCTGGCCACACTGGGGGAGGGTGCATGAGCCGGCACCGTGACGTGCGGGCCGAATCGTCACTGGCCCGCAAGCTTGAAGCGTTGAACGAGGCGCGGGAGCTTGGCGAGGGCCGCCTGGACGAATCCGCACTGGCCGCGGTGTACGACGTCCTCGAGCGTGCCACATCGCGCCGCTCGCTCAGTGCCGAACACACCGTGGTTGGTTTTTTCGGTGCCACGGGAAGCGGAAAGTCGTCCCTGTTCAATGCCGTGTCCGGCACGGATGCGGCACGCGTTGCCGTGCGTCGGCCCACCACCAGCGAGCCGCTGGCCATGGTCTGGGGGACGGCCGGCAGTGCGCCGCTGCTGGACTGGCTCCAGGTCCCCGACCGCCTCGACGGCGCCGTGGTGCCTGGCCTGGCGGACGACGCCGGTGGGCTGGTTTTGCTTGACCTGCCCGACTTTGACTCGGTGGAGCATTCGCACCGGGAAACCGCCCAGCGGTTGGCCGGCCAAGTGGACGTGTTGGTGTGGGTGGTGGACCCGCAAAAGTACGCCGACGCCGCCATCCACAATGACTTCATCCGGCCGTTTTCCGCCCACGCGGCTGTGACGCTGGTGGTCCTGAACCAGGTGGACGGGCTCCCGCCGAAAGAGGTGAAACCTGTCCTGGAATCCCTGGCGGGCATCCTTGACCGCGACGGGCTCGGCAAGGTCTCCGTGTTGGGCGTTTCGGCTGTCACCGGGGCAGGCGTGGACGAGCTGCGCAAGCGCGTTGCTGCCGTCGTGAAGGCCAAGGCGGCGCAGTCGGCACGGCTGGCGGCCGACGTCGCCGTTGCCGCCCAGGCGCTGGGCGAAACCGCCGGAACGGGGGATGCGGCAGGCATCCGCCAGCAGGACAGGAAGACACTGGCCGCCGGACTCGCCCAGGCGGCCCACGTGGAAACCGTTGTTGCGGCCGTCCGGTCCTCCTACCGGTTCGAGGCAACGCGTCGCACCGGATGGCCGCTGACCCGGTGGATTTCCCGCTTCCGAAAGGACCCCCTGCGCCGGCTCAGCTTGCGCCGCGAGGGCGATGCCACCGTGAACAGGACATCACTACCACCGGCCGGGGCCGCCGAACAGGCAAAGCTTGACTCGGCTGTCCGGGACTTTGCCGATGCCGTCAGCGACGGGGCCCCTGGCCCGTGGCGCGCCTCCATCAGGGCGGCTGCCCGTAGCAACCGTGAAGCGTTGCCGGATGCCTTGGACCAGGCAGTTGCCGGGGCGGACCTTTTGGCCAACAAGCGCCCCTGGTGGTGGCCGGTGTTTTCCGTGATCCAGTGGCTGGCCGTGTTGGTGGCCGTGGGCGGATTGGCGTGGCTGGGCCTGCTGGCAGTGCTGGGCTATTTTCAGATGCCGGTCCCTGCTGTGCCCAGGGTGGAGGGCTGGCCCCTGCCGACCTTGATGGTTGTGGCCGGCGTCGTGGTGGGAATCTTCCTTGCCGTCTCCAGCAAGTTCCTGGCCGCGGCCGGATCCAACGGGCGTGCACGGCTTGCCCGAAAACGGTTGCGGGCGGGCATCGCCGACTCGGCGGACACCATGGTTGTTGCACCCGCCGACGCCGAGATCACCCGCTACCGCGCGTTCCAGCAGGCCCTTGCCGCCGCGAAATAGTCATCAGGGGTCGAGTCCTGGCCGCGGACCGACATTCCCTCGGCGACTTCCCGGCCGTCGGCCGCGGGCGGCCTTTAGCCTCCTTGACGTCGCCTACGGGAACGCCGCTTTCGCCGCCACGATTTGCGAGATGGCTATCCCCGGTGCCCGAAAAACGGCGCGTGGCCGAGGAAGCGCAGGTAGGGGTCGAATGCGGCAAACGTGGCGACGGGGGCCGGTGAGTTCCAGACCGACTGCGCATGGACGCGCAGGCGGGGGAGCAGGGTTTGGGTCAGCAGCGGCTCGGGGGCCCAGCCGTGGGCGTCGTCCCAGATGGGGAAGATCTGTCCGTGCGAGCCCGCCTGCCCGGCCGTTGTCAGCAGTTCAGGGTCCGACCAGCCGCGGGAGTACATGTACGGGCTCAAATAGGTTTCCCACTGGTATTCGGGCAGCGGCTGGTTGATGGTCATGTTGGGCTTTAGGGACTTATCCAACGGCGGCCAGAGGTCATGATAAAGGTCCGAGGACGAGCCGATCAGTTCATAGCCCTGGTGGATGAGGTCTTCGGCGGACAGCGACTCGTAGATCTCCGCCCAGTAAATAATGGTGATGTCGCGGCTCAGTTCCACCACCTTGTTCTTCCCGTTGATCATGTCGTTCCACATCATGGTCCGGAACCCCGCATGGGCCAGCCCGGCTGCCACCTCGTTGAACAGCTGCAGGTAGGCGTCAACACTGGTGGCCTCGTCGTTTCCGGTGTGGGCGCGAATCCAGGCCAGGGCGTCGGGGTGCTCCTGGCCAAAGAATTCATCGCCGCCCACGTGGACGAACGGGCTCTCGAAGGTCTCGCCGGTTTCGCGCAGGACCTCGAGCAACAGCTGGCGTACTTCTGGGCGGGAATAGTCCCAGCCGGCCGCCTCGCCCACGCCGCCTGCGAACATGAATTCCGGGTACACCAGCGTGTCAATGTCGGAGTGCCCGGGGATGTCGAATTCGGGGATGACGGTGACGTGATATTGCCGGGCGAAGGCCACCAGGTCCTTGATTTCGGCCTTGCTCCAGTAGCCGCCGCCGGGGGTCGTATCCATAATCTTGGGCAGTACGCTGCTTTCGATGCGCAGGCCCTCATTGTCCTTGACCCGCACGGACAGGGTGTTCAACTTCGTGTAGGCCAGGTCCTTGATGTGGTCCTTGAGCCAGTCGATCGTGTAGAAACGCCGGCCCGAATCAACCTGCAGGCCACGGTATTTCTGGTCGGTGAAGTCAACAACGGTTCCGGCAGGGAGCACCGGCGTCGACTTCAAGGCCTGGACCAGCGTTGCCCCGGCATACAAAGCTCCAGGGGCGCCACCGGCCACCACCCTCACACCGTTGGCGGTGATGTGAAGTTCATAGGCGTCGGCGGAGAGCTCGCGGGCCTTGGCATTGGCGCCACTGAGATCCACCTCGCCCAGGGTCAGCAGGATTCCGTCGTGGGGCACATCGCTGCCGGCCACCACCGTGACATCCGTCCCTGCCCCGGACTCGCTGAGCTGGGCCGCCAGGAGGTGCGCGACGCCGTCGAGCGCCTCTGCGACGCCCGGGTCCACCGCGATGACCTGGACACCGTCGGCCGGCGCCCACAAGCCTGCCGACGGAGTGAACTGGCGGACGGCGGGAATGGTCACCGGGAAGCCGTTCGCGGCGGCCGGCGGAACAGCCCACTCGGCCGGTGCGTCCACCGGTTGTTCAGCCTGTCCCACTCGGGTGACCGCCATGGAGTCGCACCAGCCGGGGCCGGTGTTCTCTGCCACGATGCAAAACGCGTTGAGCTCGGTGGTGCGCGGCCCTGTGGTGATCGTGGCCTCCACTGTTTCCCATTCCGTGCCGCCGCCGGGCGTCGTCACGCCCTTGTACCGTTCGGTGACGGGCCCGCCGGCCGCAAAGCCCCGGTAGTACAGCTCGTTTTCGGCGTCAAAGATGCCCCAGATCAGGCCCGCGCCCTTGATGGTCATGCGGACCGAGTACACGGTGTTGGGTTCGACGCCGGTGACCACCTTGTTCACCATGCCCCGGCCCACTGCGTGGTTGCGTACCGGCAGGGTGCCACCGGGGGCGGTCAGGGAGTCGCCGTCGAACGCAAGGCCGACGCGGACGCACGAACCTGTGCCGTCCGTGCCCGGCTGCACGAAGGCGGCGTGGACATGTTGGGTGTTGTCCCAGGATTGGAGGGCAAAGTCGGGGTCGGTGATGACGGGTGCGGCTGCGGGCGTGGAGGTCATGGCATTGCTCAATCGATTGGGGACGCGGTGATGAACGAAACTACCTGCCCCGCCAACGCCGTGACAAAACCCCGCCCGGTCGGCCTTCGGT
>JBAUMA010000635.1:0-13330 GCA_049578485.1 Specibacter sp. | reverse complement strand
CTTGCGAGCCCCGGGAGGGGCTGGTGGGCCCACAGTCCCGAGGGGCCCGGAGCGAGCTTGCGAGCCCCGGGAGGGGCTGGTGGGCCCACAGTCCCGAGGGGCCCGGAGCGAGCTTGCGAGCCCCGGGAGGGGCTGGGGACTACGCCCGGCGGCGCTTGATCTCCTCAACGGCCTGCGGGAGCACCTGGAACAGGTCGCCCACAATGCCGAAGTCGGCGATCTCAAAGATCGGCGACTCGGAGTCCTTGTTCACGGCCACGATCACCTTGGCGGTCTGCATGCCGGCCTTTTGCTGGATGGCACCGGAGATGCCCACGGAGATGTACAGCTGCGGGGAGACCTTCTTGCCGGTCTGGCCCACCTGTGCGGCGTGGGAGATCCAGCCGGCGTCGGTGGCCGCGCGCGAGGCACCCACGGCGGCACCGAGGACGTCGGCCAGCTCCTCGACGGGGCCAAAATCACCGTCGACGCCGCGGCCGCCGGCCACCACGATCCGGGCGTCCTCGAGCTCCGGTCGCCCGGACGCAGCGCGCGGGGTGCGCGAGACGATGCGTGCGCCCAGGCTGGCCGGGGCGAACGCCACCTCCACCACCTCGACGGCGGGCACCTCGGCTTGGAGGGCCGCGGAGGCTTCCACACTGTGCGACTTGACGCTGATGACCGACACTGCGGACGTGGCCCGCGCCTCCACCATGTAGGACCCGGCCAGGACCGACTTGTGCGCCACCAGGGTGCCGCCGTCGTTCGTCACCAGGACGGCGTCGGTGATAACCCCGGCGTTCAGGGAAACCCCGGCACGGGCCGCGATTTCCTTGCCCTGCGGGCCGTTGTCCAGCAGCACTGCAGCCGCGGAAACAGCGGCGGCGGCCTGCGCCACGAGATCGGCCTTCGGCGCCACCAGGTAGTCGCGCAGTTCGGCTTGTTCGGAATGCAGCACGCGGCCCACGCCGTAGGCACCGAGTTCGGCGGCCAGTTCGGCGCCCACAGGTCCGGCCACCACGGCGACGGGTTCACCGGCTTCGCGGGCCAGGGTCAGCAGCTGGTGCGTGACGGGGTGCAGCGTGCCGGGTGTTTCGGTCTGGTCGATAAAAACAACAATTGCACTCATGTGTGGTCCTTAGATCAGTTTCTGCGCGGCCAGGAAGTCAACCAGGGCAATGCCGGCGTCGCCCGAATCGGTGATGATGGTTCCTGCCGTGCGGGCCGGACGCTCTACGGCGGCGCTCACCTGCGTCAGCGAACCGGCATGCCCGACGGCGTCCGCGGCCAGCCCCAGTTCGGCCAGGGACACGGTGGTCACCTTTTTCTTCTTGGCCGCGATGATGCCCTTGAAGTTGGGGTAGCGGGGCTCGTTCGCCTGGTCGGTGACGGAGACGAGGGCCGGCAGCTGGGCCTGGATTTCCTCGGAGAAGTCGTCGCCGTCGCGCCGGGCAGTCACGGTGGAGCCCTCCACCTCAAGGGAGGAGGCGAAAGTGATCTGTGCCAGGCCCAGACGGGCGGCCAGCTGGGCCGGAACGATGGAGGTTTCTCCGTCGGTGGACGCCATGCCGGTGATGACCAGGTCAACCGGGCCCAGCGAGGAGATGGCGGCGGCCAGGGCCAGCGAGGTGGCGGAGGCGTCGGAGCCGGCGAGCGCTTCGTCGCTGACGTGCAGTCCGTCGGTGGCGCCAATTTGCAGGGATTTCTTGACGGCGGCCGCGGCCGATGCCGGTCCGAGCGTCAGGGCCGTGACCGTGTTGCCGCCCTTGGCCCCGCCGCGTGCGTCGGTGAGGGCCAGGGCCGCCTCGAGCGCGTACTCGTCAAGTTCGGAGAGGATGCTCTCGTTGCGGTCAATGCGGTGGTTTTCACCTGTGAGGTGGCGGTCAAATTGCGTGTCTGGCACGTATTTGACCAGTACCACAATGTTCAGTGCTGAGTTTTCCACTACTGTCCTTTGTGTCATGGACGGTCGGCTCCGGTCCCCGTGCCCAGTGTTGGGCAGGATCCCCGGGTTCGTCCTTGGCCTTGCCCGTTACAGCTTAGTTCGTGCCGGGCCGGAGCCGGAATTTCATGGGACGATTCTTTACTTGAGGCGGCGTTCCTCCTCCCGCGGGATGATCCCCCGGCGCAACTTTCCGCCCATGGCCCGACGCCGGCCGCCCGGCCTGCCGGGCACAGTGGAAGCATGACAACAGCAATCTTGAGCGCACGCTCTCTCTCCAAACACTATGGCGCCGGGACGGCCCTGGACAACGTCTCGCTGGAGATTGCCGCGGGCGAATCGGTGGCCATCATGGGCGCATCCGGCTCCGGCAAGACCACCCTCCTGCACACCTTGGCCGGCATCACCTCCCCCGACTCCGGCCAGGTCAACTACAACGGCACCGACGTCACGGCCTTGGGCGAAACCCAGCGCTCCACCCTGCGCCGGGAACACTTTGGCTTTGTTTTCCAGTCCGGCCTGCTCATTCCGGAGCTGACTGCCATTGAAAACGTCGCCCTGGCGTTGATGCTCAATAGTGTCCGGCGCCGGGAGGCGGAAGCCAAGGCGGCGGGGTGGCTGGCCCAGCTGGGCCTGTCCGGCTTGGAAAACCGGCGCATCGGGGAACTCTCCGGCGGCCAGGCCCAGCGAGTCGCCATTGCTCGGGCGCAGGTGACGGGCGCCGGCGTCGTATTTGCCGATGAACCCACCGGAGCCCTTGACTCGCACACCTCCGCCGACGTCATGGATGCATTGCTGGCGGCCACCTCCGGCCGCGGCCGCACCCTGGTGCTGGTCACCCACGATTCCACCGTTGCCTCCCGGTGCGGCCGCACCCTTTTCATGCACGACGGCGTCCTGTCCCCCACGCCGCAGGCCCGCCCGGGTGCCACGCAGGCCGGCAACCCCGCCGCGGGCACCACGTTCCTGGCCGGTCCGCGGTGAGCGGCGTGAAAACCGCATTCCCTGTGTTGTGGCTCTTGTCCCGTCCGGCACCCGGCAGCAAGGCCGTCACGGCGCTGCCCGTCACTGCCTTCGCCTTGGTCACGGCACTGCTGCTCACGGTGCTTGCCGGCGCCCTGAGCTTCTTCACCCATGCCCCGGTAAATGACGAGTACGGCGCCGCCGGTGCCTATCAAAACCTGGCCATGATTGCCCTGGCGTTGTTGGTCCTGCCGCTGCTGACGCTGGGCGGGTCCGCGGCCAGGCTGTCTGCCCGGCGCCGCGACGAGCGCCTGTCCACGCTGCGCCTGCTGGGGGCAACCCCGGCCCTCGCGCGCGCATTGACCGTGCTGGAATCCACCCTGATCGCGGCCGTCGGCATTCTCGCCGGCACTGTCCTTTATGCCGCTGCCATCCCGGCCGTGGCATTGATCCACTTCCGGGGCAAGGCCCTTGGAATGGGCGCGCTTTGGCTGCACCCTGGCGTGGTGCTGGCGGCCGGCGGGTTGCTGCTGTTGCTTGCCGCGATCAGCGCCGCGGTTGGCCTGCGGCAGGTGGTGCTCTCGCCGCTGGGCGTGCGCACCCGGCAAAAAGCTCCCACGGTGCACTGGGTGAGGACCGCGGTGGGGGCCGGGGCCGGCGTCGTGCTCTTCCTTGTCATGGGCGCTTTGACATCCAGCGGCTCGGTGGCCGTCATGGTTGTCCTGCTGGTCGGCGTTTTTGCTGCGGGCCTTGCGGTGTTGAACCTGGTGGGGCCGTTTGTGCTGCGCTGGACGGCAGTGCAGGCGGCCCGCACGGCGGCCACCCCGGCCAGGCTGCTGGCGGCACGCACCATACTCGAGTCCCCCAAGGCGGCCTGGCGGCAGGTCAGCGGGCTGGCCATGACCAGCTTTGTTGCGGTGGTGGCGGGCACCGGCTTGTCCCTGGTGAACGGGGCCGGCGACGGGAGCAACGCCTTTGAGGTTAATTTGTACGTCGACATGCGCACGGGCCTGCTCATCACCGTGGTGGCGTCGTTCCTGCTGGTGGCGTGCAGTGCCGGCGTCAACGCCGCCGCGGCCGTCCTGGACCGTCGCGAACTCTATGTCAGCCTGGACCGCCTGGGCATGCCGCGCCGCGTCATGGATGCTGCCCGCAAGCGTTCGGTCATGTCCCCGGTATGCCTGGTCACCGTGGGATCGGCGGTGTTCTCTGCGGCGTTGCTGTTTCCCTTGACTGGCATGGCCCTGATTCTGGCACCGCTGTCGCTGCTGGTCATTGCGGGCGTGCTGGCCGGCGGAATCGCCCTGGTCTGGCTGGCACTTGGCGCAACGACGCCGGTGTTGGCACGGGTCCTCGCGGACGCCTAATGTCCGGGGCCGGGTACGCGAAAGGACCAGCCCCTCGAAGGGTCTGGTCCTCGCGTTTGTCCGGATAAATCAGCTGGCGGCCGCGGTGCCCAAGGTGACATCGGCGCTCATGGTCTTGCCGTTGCGGGTGTACGTCACCTTCACGGTGGCCCCACCAGCCTGCTGGCGGACGGCCGCGGTCAGGGAGGAACCGTCACTGACGGTTTGCGTGCCCATCTGGGTGATGACATCGCCCACCTGCAGGCCAGCCTTGGCCGCCGGCGAGCCGGAGGTCACTGCGGCAACCTTGGCACCGACCGTGAATCCCGAGGAGCCGCCGGCAGTGGCGTCCTGCACCGAGACGCCCAGCTGCCCGTGCGTGGCCTTGCCCGTGGCGATCAGCTCCTGCGCGATCCGCTTGGCGTTGTTGATCGGGATCGAGAAGCCGACGCCGATGTTGCCGGATTGGCTGCTCGAGCTGGAGGAACTGCCGGCCGAGGCGATCGCGACGTTGACACCGATGACCTGGCCGGCGGAGTTGACCAGCGCACCGCCGGAGTTGCCGGGGTTGATGGCCGCGTCAGTCTGGATCACGTTCAGGTTCACGGTGCCCGTGGCGGTTTGCGAGCTGCCGCTGGAGCCGTCCGGCGGGGAGAACTGGAAGCCGTTCCCGCCATTGGAACCGCCGCCCTGCGAGGAATCGCTGGGCGTGCTGGGAACGGCCGAGGATGCCACCTGGATGGTGCGGCTGAGCGTGGAGACGATACCGTCCGTCACCGTGCCGCTCAAGCCGAGCGGGGCGCCGATCGCCACCACGTTGTCGCCAACGTTGAGGGTGCTGGAGTCACCCAGGACCGCCGGCACCAGGTTGGGTGCGTTGATCTTGACTATGGCCAAATCCGAGAGCGGGTCCGTGCCCACCACGGTGCCGGCGTACACCTTGCCGTTGCTTGTCTGCACGGAGATGGTGGCGTTGGCCGCCGCACCGTCCAGGGTGACCACGTGGGTGTTTGTCAGGATGTGCCCGGCCGTGTCCAAGATGATGCCGGAGCCGGTGCCGCCGGAGCTGCCACTGGAGGCCGAGATGGTCACCACGGAGGGCATGGCCTTGGCCGCGGCTGCGGTGACGGCGTTGACGGAGCTGGTGTTGTTGACCACCAAGGGGGCCACCTGCTGGGTGGAGGACGCCGCGGTGCTGTTGCTTTGCTGGTCCACCAGGAAGGTGGTGCCGCCTGCCACGAGTGCACCAACCAAGGCGGCCGCAACCACGCTGCCGCCAAACAGGCCCATGCCCACCTTCTTGCGTGCACGGGGGCGGGCGGTGACTGCCGGCGCCAAGGTGTGCGGGTAGGCGTTCGACGCCGGGTATCCGGCGCTTGAGGGCTGGCTGCTGTGCTGCGGTTCGTGGCCGGCAGGCTGGGGGTAGCTGTCAGCGGAGGCCGGGACTTCCTGCAGGGGGCTGGTTGCGGGATCCTGTGCAGACGGGGCAGCCTGGCCGGGCTGGAAGTACTGCTGGTTCCACGTTGGCTGGGTGGGCTGTGCCGGCGGCTGCCACGACTGGGTGGAGTGCTGCGGGTAGATGGGCTCCGCAGGGTTGCCCGGCGCCGATGCGACGGCGGGCGTTGCCATCGGCCCTATGGGCTCGGTGGCGTTGGGATCGTGAGGCTGGGAAAGCGGAACCACGTGCGTATCGTCACCGTGCACCTCGGCGGCAACCTCATTGTTCGTTGCGCCCTCCGATGCCGGATTCGCGGCAGATGCTTCAAGCGGTGACTGCTCCGGCTCGTTCTCGTTGCGGTTGGTGTCCCCGCCAATGTTCTCGCTCATTAGCTTTCCCTCTCATTGAAAATCCTGTGATGAACCTTTTGCTTGATATTCATCATGGCAAGCCCATCTGTAGCATTTACGAACGTTCGCTGGAAGGTAGCTGTGAAGCTGTCCCCTTTCAATTATGGCCGTTTCCGCGCATCCGCAACACCACGCCATGCCCGGCTGCGTGGACTGTGCAGAAAGTTCAGCCATATGATCAAGGTGGAAGTAACGCATTTGTCCCCCCGCACGGTTGGCGCGCATGAAGGTAGACGATGAGATCACGATTCACGTTGTATTCCCGGTTCCTGGCAGTGCTCGGTTTTGCCGCCTTCCTGGTCTTCCCCGCAGGGATTGCCCAGGCCGGCGTGGTGCATGCCGATCCGCCTGTGGACATTCCGGCCGGCAGCTACATTGTGGACAACGCCAATGCCCTGGGGAGCCAAAAAAGTGCCGTGCAGGATGCCATCACCAAATTGAGCAAGGACCACGGCGTCACGCTCTTCGTGGTCTACGTCAACAGCTTTGACGGGCAGAGCCCGGAGACGTGGGCCCAGACGGTTGCCACCCAGAAAAACATGGGCCAGTACGACGTCCTGTTGGCGGTGGCGGTTCAAGCCAAGCAGTATGCGTTCATCGGCGGCACCAACACGTTCCTGACAGCCGCCCAAGGTTCCAGCATCCAATCAAACGCCATCAAACCCCAGCTTTCCGGAGGGAACTGGGCCCAGGCGGCCATCGACGCCGCCGCCGCGACCGGCGATGCTGCAGGCGGCGGCAAGGGTACCGTGCCCAACCCCACGGGCGGGTTCGTGGCGCTGGGAATCGGCGGCGTCGTCGTCGTCGGTGGCGCGGGAACGGCGCTGGTGCTCCGCAACAAGCGCAAGAAGGCCGCGGCCGAGGCAACAGCCAAGGGCTACGGGCAGGACGGCAAGGCCCTGGACCCCAACGCGGGCATGACCGTCCCCGAGCTGCGCAGCAAGGCCGGTTCGCTGCTGATTGCGGCCGACGACGCCATCAAGTCCAGCGAACATGAAATCGGCTTTGCCCAGGCCTCCTACGGTGACGAGGCCGTGAAACCGTTCCAGGCTGCACTGGAGAGTGCCAAGGCGCACCTGAGCGAGTCCTTCAAGCTCCAGCAACAGCTCGACGACGCGATTCCCGACACGATCGACGAGCAGCGGCAATGGCTCGGTGAAATCATCAAGCGATCCGAGGACGCCAATGCGGCACTGGATGCAGAAAAGGCGTCCTTTGACGAGCTGCGGGAACTGGAACGCACGGCCCCGCAGGTGCTTGGCACCATCCGTACCCAGGCGGCCGAAGCCAGGACCGCCGTCGCCACCGCCGAACAGACCCTCGCCGCGCTGACCGCCCGGTATTCGGACTCCGCGCTGGCAACCGTCCGCGACAACGTCCAACAAGCGACGGAGCGGCTGGACTTTGTGGACTCCGCTGCCGCCGACGCCGATGCGAAGCTGGCTGCCGGGGACACCGCCAATGCCGCACTGTCCGTCAAGGCCGCCGAGGAAAGCCTCTTGCAGTATGGCGTGTTGCTGGAAGCCATCAACACGAAGGAAGCGGCCATCAACGACGCCGCCGCCACCCTGGGCACGGCGCTGCCGGCTGCCCTGGCGGACCTTGAGCAGGCCAAGTCCATGGTGGCCTCGGCCGAGTTTGCCCGTTATGCGCCAACGGTTCAGGCCGCCGAGGCGGCGTTGAATGATGTGCGGGCGCAGGGCACCACGGGTAAGACCGATCCGCTGGCCATGCTTGGTGCCGTTCAAGGCGCCCACGGCCAGCTGGATGAGCTGCTCACCGGCATCCGCGACCAACAGCAACAGGCTCTTCGCGCGCAGGCGGCCCTCCAACAGACCATTGCCGGGGCACAGGCGCACATTTCCGCAGCGGAGGACTTCATCGCCGCACGCCGCGGCGGTGTCGGATCCGCTGCAAGAACCAGGCTTTCCGAGGCCCAACGCAATCTTGACTATGCCTTGGCCATTGCCGACAAGGACCCCTCCAACGCCCTGGTGTACGCGCAGCAGGCGCAAACCCTGGCACAGCAGGCCATCCAGTATGCCCAGCACGACGTTGACGGCTTTAACGGTGGCGGATTTGGTGGTGGCGGCTTCGGGGGCGGACGCGGAGGATCCGGCATGAACGGCATCGGCGGCGCCGTCCTCGGTGGCATCATTGGCGGGTTGCTCTCCGGTGGCGGAGGGTTTGGCGGCGGCGGCGGCTTCGGTGGAGGCGGCGGAGGAGGATTTGGCGGTGGAGGCGGAGGCGGAGGGGGTGGCGGCTTCGGCGGGGGTGGCGGAAACTTCAAGCCGCCGGTGCCGTGCAGCGGCGACCGGCGTGTCCTAGACTCAGAATTGGGTTCCACGGCAAGTCACGAAGAGATTAAGCACCGATCATGTTCAACAGCAAAAATAAGGGGAAACGAATGACAAAGCAGTCAATTTTCGGCCGGATTGCACAGCTGGCCAAGGCCAATATCAACTCCTTGCTGGATCAGGCCGAGGATCCGGAAAAAATGCTTGACCAGATGGTCCGCGACTACAAAGCCAACATCACCGAGGCCGAATCGGCAGTCGCACAAACCATTGGCAACCTGCGCATGCTCGAGGACGACTACAACGAGGACATCAAGGCGGCCCAGGATTGGGGTTCCAAGGCACTGGCCGCGAGCCGCAAGGCCGACGAATACCGGGCCGCAGGCAACCCCACTGACGCGCAGAAATTCGACAACCTGGCCAAGGTGGCCCTGCAGCGCCAGATCTCCTCGGAGAATGAGGCGAAGGCCTCCGCTCCGAACATTGCCGCGCAAAACGACGTGGTGGACAAGCTCAAGACGGGCCTGACCCAGATGCAGGGCAAGCTGACCGAGCTGTCCAGCAAGCGCAACGAACTGATTGCCCGCTCCAAGACCGCCCAGGCACAGACCCAGGTGCACGACGCCCTCAAGAGCATCGACATCATGGATCCGAACAGCGAGGTCAGCCGTTTCGAGGACAAGATCCGCCGCGAAGAGGCCAAGGTGCGCGGCCAGAACGAGCTGGCCGCCTCCAGCCTGGACGCCCAGTTCAACAGCCTGGAGGACTTGGGCGAGGAGACCGAGGTGGAGGCCCGCCTGGCCGCGTTGAAGTCCGGTGGCGCCCCCGCCCCGGCCGCCATCGAGCAGGCCTCCGACGCCGTCGATGAGGCGGACTTCGACAAGCTGTAAATCGAGGGGCTCGTTGATCGAGTCCTGCCCGGAAGCCGTTGAGGGGACACATCTCCCCTCAACGGCTTCTACATTTTCTACATTTGCGTGAACGCCGCCACAGCCGGGTCCGCGCCAATGCGTACGTTCGTATCGAGACCGGAAATCCGGTTGAGCGCAACACCGCTGAGTTGGATCTTGGCCGCCGCCAGGTTTTCGGCCATGCGTTGCGGGTTGACCGTCTTGGGGATCACGATGTTTCCGACGCCCAGGTGCCAGGCGAGCACCACCTGCGCCGGCGTGGCGCCGTATTTGGCCGCCATTTCCAGCACAACGTCGTCGTCCAGGTCGCGCCCCTGGCCCAGCGGACTGTAGGCCTCCACGGCAATGCCATGGGCGCGGCACTTCTCCGCCAGCCCGCGCTGCCCGAACGTGGGGTGCGCCTCTATCTGGTTCACTGCAGGGACCACGCTGGTGACGGCCAGCAATTCATCCAGGTGCTCCGGCAGGAAGTTCGATACACCGATGGCCCGCACCAGGCCTTGCGCATACAAGGATTCAAGTTCCTTCCACGCGTGGGTGAAGAGGCCCTGGGACGGAACCGGCCAGTGGATCAGGTAAAGGTCAATCCAATCCACGCCCAAGGCCTTCCGGCTGGCCTCGAACGCCGCGCGCGGGCTGCCTTGTTCGCCATTGCGCAACTTGGTGGTGATAAAGATGTCTTCGCGGGGCACCCCGGATTCGGCAATGGCGGCACCAACGCCCGCCTCATTGCGATACGCGGCGGCCGTGTCAACGTGGCGGTATCCGGCCGCCAGTGCATGTCCCACTGCCACCCGGGTTTCTTCCGGCGGGATCTGAAAAACGCCAAACCCCAGTTGTGGGATGGTGACCCCATTGTTCAAGGTCAGCTCCGGAACGGTCGCAACGGCACCCCGGACTTGGATCGATTCAGTCATGGCCAACTCACTTCTTTCACTGGATACTGCCGCAACTGCGGCTGTTTCAACCCTAGTTCGGCGCACCCTGCCCGGACCCTGTCTAGCTGGGCTCCTTCTGCCTAGGATGCGCAGACCCACCCTCGCCCTAGGCTGCACCCCTTGACGCGGGGCACAATGGGGTTATGGGTCAAAGCGTTGAATTCGGCAGGTTCCTTTCGGCAATGCGTGCACGGTTGCAGCCGGACCCGACCACTTCACACAGTTCCCGGCGCGTGCCGGGTTTGCGCCGGGAGGAAGTGGCTCGGCTGGCGGACGTGTCCACCGACTACTACACACGGTTGGAGCAGGGCCGGAACATCCATCCGTCGCGCTCCGTGCTGGCCTCGGTGGCCAGGGCACTGCAACTGAACGACGTCGAGTCCGCCCACATGTTCGACCTCCTGGACAACTGTGGCGGCCAAGCCGTTGACCCGCCCACGGTCCAGCGGGTACGCCCGGGCATGCGCCAGCTGCTCGAAGCGGTGGGCGAGGTGCCCGCCGTCGTACTGGGCAGGAGGACGGACGTCCTGGCTGCCAACCGCATGGCCCGCCTGCTGTTTGCCGACTTCCCGGCCATGGCCCGCGAACACCGCAACTTCACGCGCTGGATCATGCTCGACCCCGCAGCGCGGGTGTTGTTCACGGACTGGCAAGGTGCCGCGTCCGATTCTGTGGCGGCATTGCGGGCGGACGTGGGCAAGCACCCGGGAGACCCGGCGGCCGCCGCCCTGGTGGGTGAACTCGCCGTCAACAGCGAGGACTTCCGGCAGTGGTGGGCCAGGCACACGGTGGCCCGCAAATCCACCGGAACCTTGAAGTTGCACCATGGGGTGGTGGGCGGGCTCGAACTGGATTTTGAACACCTGCTCCTGCCGGACGACCCCGACCAAAGCCTGCGGATCTACACGGCCAAGAACGGTTCGCCCTCCCAGGACGCGCTGAAGCTGCTCTCCACCTGGGCCGGCAGTTCCGCAACGCAGAACCAGCACGTTTCCAACTCATCCGAAGGAATCAACTGAGCCATGAAATACACACATTTGGGCCGCAGCGGCCTGTCCGTTTCCAAGCTTTGCCTGGGCACCATGAACTTTGGGCCGCACACTGAGGAAGCCGACGCACACAAGATCATGGACCAGGCGCACGAGGCCGGGCTGAACTTCTTTGACACCGCCAACGCGTACGGCGGCACCGAACACCGCGGCTGGACCGAGGAAATCATTGGCCGCTGGTTTGCCCAGGGCGGCGGGCGCCGCGAGCGGACGGTGCTGGCCACCAAGGTTTACGGCAACATGACCGACTGGCCGAACGACGGCAAACTCTCCGCCATGAACATCCGCAAGGCCCTGGACGCCAGCCTGAAACGGCTGCAAACGGACCACATCGACCTATACCAGTTCCACCATGTGGACAGGGACACCCCATGGGATGAGATTTGGCAGGCCATCGACGTGGCTGTCACACAGGGCAAGATCCTGTACGCCGGCAGCTCCAACTTTGCCGGCTGGCACATCGCCTCGGCGCAGGAGGCTGCCGCCCGGCGCCCCGTCACAGGGCTGGTGAGCGAGCAGTCCATCTACAACCTGTTGCAGCGCAGCGTGGAACGCGAGGTCATCCCGGCCGCGCAGCACTACGGGTTGGGCCTGCTGCCGTGGTCGCCGCTGCATGGCGGCCTGTTGGGCGGGGTGCTGCAAAAGGAGAACGACGGCGTGCGCCGCTCCGAGGGCCGCGCCGCCACCGCGCTGGCTGAGCACCGAGACGCCATTGCGGCGTACGAGGCATTCGCCGCGGAGCTGGGGCATGCCCCTGGCGACGTGGGCCTGGCGTGGCTGCTGCACCAGCCGGCAGTAACGGCACCCATCATCGGCCCGCGCACCTCCACCCAACTGGAGGCGGGTCTGCGGGCCTTGGATGTTTCCCTGGACGCGGCGGCAGTGGCCCGGCTCGATGAGATCTTCCCCGGTCCCAAGACGGCACCGGAAGACTACGCCTGGTGAGTGGCTGGAGCGACGACGTCCGGGCCGTGCTCGACACCCGAGGCGAGTCCTTGAGGCCGGCCCTGCCCGGGCTCCGGGTGCTGTTCATTGGCGGCACGGGCGTCATCAGCGCAGCCTCGGTGGCCCGGGCCGTGTCACTCGGTTTCACCGTCACGGTGCTCACCCGGGGCGCGGGATCGTTGCGTCCGCTGCCCGCCGGCGTCGAACACCTCGTGGCGGATGTCCGCGACCCCGGCTCCATCCGGGCCGCATTGGGCAACCGTACGTTTGACGTGGTGGCCGACTTTGTGACGTTCACGCCGGGGCAGGCGCGCACCGGCGTCGAACTGTTCAGGGGTCGCTGCGGGCAATACCTCTTCATCAGCTCGGCCTCCGCCTACCAAAAACCGCCGGCACGGCTGCCCATTACGGAGTCGACGCCGCTGCGCAACCCGTTCTGGCAATATTCGCGGGACAAGATCGCGTGTGAGGATGTCTTCATGGCCGCCTACCGTGAGGACGGCTTTCCGGTCACGGTGGTGCGGCCCTCGCACACCTACGATCCGACCCGCCTGCCGCTGCTGTTTGGCTGGACCGACGTGCACCGCATGCGTGCCGGGCTGCCGGTGGTGGTGCACGGAGATGGAACGTCACTGTGGACACTGACCCACACCGACGACTTTGCCGTGGGGTTTGTCGGGTTGTTTGGGCTTTCCGTGGCCGGGGAGGCGTTCACCATCACCTCCGATGAAGTGCTGCCGTGGGATGCCGTCTACCGGACCCTCGCGGCGGCCGCTGACGTGCCCGATCCGGTGCTGGTCCATGTGGCCAGCGACGCCATTGCCGCCCTCGCTCCTGATTTGGGGCCGGGGCTGCTGGGCGACAAGTCGCACTCGGTCATTTTCGACAATGCCAAGATCAAGTCCCTGGTTCCCTCCTTTGGCGCCCGTATCCCCTACCGGGAAGGCGCCCGGCAGATCATGGCCTGGCACATCGCACACCCGCAGGCCCGCGTGGTGGACCCGGCGGCCATGGAGCTGTCCGACCGGCTCGCGGCCCTGTAGTCCGGGGAGACCCCGGCCGAGCCGGCTTCGGACATTCGAGGCCGATCCGGACACTGTCCGGCGAACCGG
>JBAUMA010000634.1:0-28181 GCA_049578485.1 Specibacter sp. | reverse complement strand
GCTCGCAGTGGGTCCCTCGCGCTCGGGGGCCCAGCCGGGGGACCTCCGGTCCGCGGGGGGTCCGGCCGCAGGCACGACGACCGGGTGGGCCAGCCAGTGCTCGGCGGCGTGGATGCGGCGGGCAGTGGCCGCGCGGGCGGCTTGTTCGTCGAAGAGCTGCCGGGCGGCCGCCACGGCCATGTGGTGCACCAGCGGGCGGATGGGGCCCACGGTGGAATGCAGTTCAAAGTCCACCAGGCCAAGGGCCGCCATGACGGGGCCCTGGCGCAGGCTCAGGGATTGGGTGCGTTCGTGCGGAACCACCTGCAGGCGCCGGAAGATGATGCCGTGGCGGCAGAGCAGGGCGGTGCTGGTGGCGCGGTAGGCGTTGTAGCGCCAGGCGAGGGGGTCGATCCAGGCGGCACTGCGCGGCGAGTGCACAAAGCCGTGCTTGTTGCCCGGCCCGCGCAGCCCCGCGGCAAAGACCTCGAAGGGGTTCTCGACGCCGGGATCCGGGAAAACGAGGGCCAGCACGGCCATGACTTCATCGAGGGTGCCCGCCGGGAGCATCACCGTGCGGGAACGGTGTTCGGCGCCGCCCGAGCCGTAGCCGGCCACGTTGACGTGCACCTTGTACCAGCCGAGCGGGCGCCACAACGGCCCCTGGCTGATGCCGACGGCCTGCACCCGGCCCGGCGGGATGGTTTGCGCGCGGGTTTCGAGCATGCCGTAGTGCAGGCGGACGCCGTCGGGCGAGGTGGCCACCCGGAAGTTGAAGTCGCCGGTGATCGCCTTCCAGTAGGAGGCGGCCAGGCCCAGGAACACGGGGACGAACGCGAACAAGACGGCTATTTCCCCGCTCCACACGGTCAAGACGATGGCGCCGGCCAGGAGCACCAGGGTGACCCCGCTGAGGCTGCTGAGGATCACGGAGCCGATGATCCGGCCGGGCGAAAGCGCCAGCACGTGCTGTTCGGGCGCCTCGGTCACCCGGGCCGGTGCCTGCGGGTCAACCACGACGCCGGCGGCCCGGGCCAGGATGGCCGCCCGCAGCCGCTTGGCCTCGTCAAGTTTGAGAAAGGACAGCTTGAATGCCGACTTCCCGCCGTCGGCCACGTCAAACTTCAGTTCCGCCAGCCCAAACGCGCGCGCCAAAAGGGGCTGCACCACGTCGATGGCCTGCACCCTGTCGATGCTTGCTCGGCGTTGTTGGCGGAAGATGATCCCGGAGTTGATGTTCACGTGGTGGTCGGTGACCTGGTAGCGGGTGAAACGCCAGGACAGGAAGAAGCCGATGCCGAAGACGACGACGGCGGCACCCACCACCGAGAGGATCACCCAGCCGGGCGCCCCGAGGCCGGGTCCCCCGGGCCTTCCGGAGAACAGCGAGTCCAGGGAATTGCGGCCAAAGATGAACACGACGGCCGCCACGGCAACCCAGCCCCGCACCAGGGGCGAGACGGGGTGGACTCGGTGCCAGGACTCGGGGCCGTCGGTGTGGAAGCCGCCCACAGCGTCCACGTTCCCGCCGGCAGTGGAAGAAGGTTGGGCGCTCACAGTCCGGCCAGTTTCGCCTCACCGCGGGCGGAGAGCTGCTCGCGCAGCCTGGACGCCTCGGCGGCAGGCAGCCCAAAGAGCATGGCATTGGTTCCGGGCGAGGCCGTGTGCAGGTGGATGGTGCTCAGGCCAAGCATCCGCTCCAACGGCCCCATGGTGACATCCACGTACTGCATGCGCCCGTAAGGGACCACCATGACGCGGTGGAACAAGATGCCGTGCCGGATCAGCAGGTCCTCATTGCGTTCGGCGTATCCGATGGCCCGCACCTGGCGCGGCACCAGGGCCAGCACCCACAGTACGATCACCAGGACGGCTGCCGGGACGCCCCACGCCAGCACGGCAGGGTAGCCGGACCACACGCCGGTCAGGCGCAACACGAGCGGGATTGCGGCAATGGCAAGGAACACCAGACCGCCGGCGCCGCGTTGAATCAGCCGGGCAACGATGAGCTTGTCGGAGACGCGCAGGAATGAAACATCCGAAGGGTCGATGGCGCTGAGCCGGCCCTTGAGCGTGCGGGGCGTCTTGGCGGTTGCCGGTGAGCTAGGCAAATTCTTCCTCCCCGTGGCCTTCACGGTTGTCCTTGGGCTTGGCGCCGCTTTCCGGGGCATCCGGGGGAAGCTTACAAAAGCGTTCCACGACCAGGCCCACGGCAACCATGACCAGGCCGCCGCCGATCATGGCGGCCATGTGCCAGATGATGCCGAGGTCGCTGCGCAAGCCGATTGAGGGCACCTGGTCCAGCAGGATGCCCACGTGCCAGCCCAACAGGACGGCGCCGGCGTAGGCACAGGCCTGGGCCAAAACGAGTGTGCGGGCCGCCATCAGCGGATCGGGGTTTTTTTCACTCTTGCCGTCACGCCAGCGGCGGACCTTCAGACCCAGAATGAGGCAAACCACCACTATCAAGCCCATGGTGATCAAGGAGTTCAAGGGCAGGACGGGCAGGGCAATGCTGGCCCGGGAAGTCAGCTCAGTGGTGACAGCGCCGGCAACTGCCAGGACGACCGCCACACCCACCAACCATGCAGGCCGGATGGTCCGCATTGTGCTCCTCATTTTTTGCCTCACCGATTTGCCTTGTGTTGACTGCTTCCAATTCAACCGTACAGTTAATTCGCCCCGCGGGAGCCGGATCCCGGCAACCGTCCCAACGGCAGTTGCCGTGGCCGCGCTAGGCCGAAGCGTTTTCCCCGCCCAGGGTCTCCAGCTCGGCAAGTTCAATGCCGGCAATATCATGCGCCGCTGCCGCCAGCTGGGCCACCGGATGGCCGTTGAGCGTGGCGTTGGGTTCCATCAGGGACCACGGATACAGCACGAAGGCGCGTTCGGCCGCCCTCGGATGCGGCAGCGTCAACACGGGGTCTTCGCTGTGCGCATCGCCGTACGTGATGATGTCGACATCCAGTGTCCGCGCGCCCCAGCGGACCTCGCGCACACGGTGGTGGGCCAGTTCCACGCCCTGGCAGTGGGCCAGCAGCTCGTAGGGGTCAAGGGTGGTGTCCACGGCAATGACCATGTTCAGGAAGTCCGGCTGGCCCGGAGGGCCGCCCACGGGCTTGGTCGAGACCACAGGGGAAACGTCAACCAGTCGCACCTCCGGGCGGTCCACCAGATCGCCGACGGCGGCCGACAGGGTCCCGCGGCGCTCGCCCAGGTTGCTGCCCAGGGCAAGGATCACCCGGGTCAGCGGACGGCCGGAGCTCACGCCCGGCTCCTGAACGCCTTGATGCTCACGTCCCCAAAGGGAACCTGGATGGGCGCCTTGGGCTTGTGGACCGTCACCTCGACGGCGAACACCCCCGCGAAGCCCGCAAGAATCGCTTCGGCGATGCGAACCGTCAGGGTTTCAATCAAGTCAAAGGCATCGCCACGGATCAAGGCTGCGATGGTTTCGGCCACCTCGCCGTAGTGCGCCGTTTTGCTCAGGTCGTCGGTGGCTGCCGCGGCCGAAATATCGGTGTGCAGCACGGCGTCGACGATGAACGGCTGCCCGTCACGCTTTTCGTAGTCAAAGACCCCGTGGTACCCAATGGCGGTGATGCCCGTCAGGGTGATGGTGTCGGAGGTGCCGTTCACTGTGCAACCCCGTCCGCTGCCGCCAAACGGGCGGCACGGTTGCGTTTGCCCTGCAGCTGGCGGGCCGCGACCTTGGCGGCGTCAAGGCTGGCCCCGACGTCGTGCACGCGGACCCCCCAAATGCCCTGGGCGGCGGCAAGCGCAGTGGTGGCCGAGGTGGCGTCATCGCGCTCCTTCGGGGCCGCGGCCTTGCCGGCCGTGGTGAGCAGGGAGCCCAGGAAGCGCTTGCGGGAGGTGCCCACCAGGACCCTGTTGCCCATTTCGGCGACGCGGTCCAGGTTGGCCAGCAGTTCCCAGTTCTGATCCGCGTTCTTGGAGAAGCCGATACCCGGGTCAACAATGAGGTTTTCCGGCAGCACGCCCGCCTCGTAGAAGCGTTCGCGGACCTCGGCAAGTTCCTTCACCACGTCCTCGACGACGTCGGAGTACGCGGTGAGGGAATCCATGGAGCGCGAATTTCCGCGGCTGTGCATCAGCACGTACGGCACCTGGCGTTCGGCGATCAACGCGATCATGTCGGGGTGCACGTTCGTGCCGGACACATCGTTGATCAGCCCGGCCCCGGCATCAAGGGCCAGGGCGGCCGTGGACGCGTGCCGCGTGTCAACGCTGACCAGGGCGCCGGCCTTGGCCAGGGTGGCGATGACGGGCAGGATCCGGCGCTGTTCTTCAGCCTCGTCCACGTCCTCGGCGCCGGGGCGGGTGGATTCCCCGCCCACGTCAATGATGTCGGCGCCGCCGTAGTACATGCGCAGGCCGTGGGCGATGGCGGTGTCCATCGAGGTGTATTCGCCGCCGTCGCTGAAGGAATCCGGGGTGCAGTTCAAAATCCCCATCACCACCGTCCGGCTGGTGGGCAGGCCGGCAAACGACGCCGTTGACGTTCGTGCGCGGAGCACGGGCAGGGGCGAGGTGGCCGGGCCGGTGCCCGGTGCGGCTGCGAGGGAATCCATTGGGTGTTTACCTTCCGAGAATCAGGCTCATGGCTTCGGCCCGGGTTGCGGGCTCATGAAGCGAACCGCGGACCGCACTGGTGACGGTCTTGGCTCCTGGTTTACGCACGCCACGCATGGACATGCACATGTGTTCACATTCGACGACGACGATTGCGCCGGCCGGTTTGAGGTGCTCCACGAGTGCGTCGGCGATCTGCGTGGTCAGCCGTTCCTGCACTTGCGGACGCTTGGCAAAAAGATCCACGAGCCGGGCCAGTTTGCTCAGGCCGGTGACCCTGCCGTCCACGCCCGGGATGTAGCCCACGTGGGCGCTTCCGTGGAATGGCACCAGGTGGTGCTCGCAGGTGGAGTAGAAGGGGATGTCCTTGACGAGCACCATTTCCTGGTGGGCAATGTCGAAGGTGGTGCCCAAAATCTCGGCGGGGTCCTGGTGGATGCCGGAAAAGACTTCCGCATACGCCTTGGCCACGCGTTTGGGTGTCTCCAGCAGGCCGCTGCGTTCGGGGTCCTCCCCGATGGCCAGCAGGATCTCCCTTACGGCTGCCTCAATGCGGGCCAGGTCCACCGGGTGGGCGTCTGCCGCAGGGGCGGCACCCGGGGTGCCGCCCTGTGCGGAATCTAGTTCGTCGTCGTAATCAGTCACGGATGTGATCTTATCCCCGATGACTACTGCCCCGGGAGTTGAGGGGCGTCACCCTTGCCCAGGTCGATGCCCGGTGCGTCCAGGCCACCCTGCAAGTGGGCGTTCGCCAGCTGGTCCTGCGGGGAAACGGAGTCCGGTGCGGGTTCGCCGGCGGCGAGGGCGTCGCGGCGTTCCTTTTCCGTAACAACCGGCGGCAGTGAGGAGACAGGGCGGCTGTCCTTGGACAGCCACACCCGGCGCTCGGCGGGCTTGCGGAGGTCCTTGAAGATTTCGGCGATCTCGGCCTGGTTCAGGGTTTCGCGCTCCAGCAGTTCCAGGGCCATGCGGTCCAGCACGTCACGGTTCTCAATGAGCACCTCGTAGGCGTCGTCGTGCGCCTGGTCGATCAGCTTCCGGATTTCCTCGTCGACGATCGCAGCGACCGATTCCGAGTAGTCGCGGTCGTGGCCGGCGCTGCCGCCCAGGAAGGGCTCGCCACCGGCCGCGCCGAGCTTCACGGCGCCGATGCGCTCGCTCATGCCGTACTGGGTCACCATGGCTCGGGCCGTGCCGGTGGCCTTTTCAATGTCATTGGAGGCGCCGGTGGAGGGGTCGTGGAACACGATTTCCTCCGCGACGCGCCCGCCCATGGCGTAGGCCATCTGGTCCAGCAGCTCGTTGCGGGTCACCGAGTACTTGTCATCCTCCGGGACCACCATGGTGTAGCCCAGGGCGCGGCCGCGGGGCAGGATGGTGATCTTGGTGACGGGTGCCGTGTTGTGCATGGCTGCGGCAACCAGGGCGTGGCCGCCCTCATGGTACGCAGTGATCTTGCGTTCCAGTTCCTTCATCACGCGGGTGCGCTTTTGGGGTCCGGCCATAACGCGGTCAATGGACTCGTCCAGGGCGCGGTCATCAATGAGCTGGGCATTGGAACGCGCCGTCAGGAGGGCTGCCTCGTTGAGTACGTTGGCCAGGTCGGCGCCGGTGTAACCGGGTGTCTTCTTGGCCACGGCGTTCAAGTCGACGCCGGGCGCCATGGGCTTGCCCTTGGCGTGCACCCTGAGGATTTGTTCGCGGCCCAGGCGGTCGGGTGCATCGACGGAGATCTGGCGGTCGAAGCGGCCCGGGCGCAGCAGCGCCGGGTCCAGGACGTCGGGACGGTTCGTGGCGGCGATCAGGATGACGTTGGTCTTGACGTCAAAGCCGTCCATTTCCACGAGCAGCTGGTTGAGGGTCTGCTCGCGTTCGTCGTTGCCGCCGCCGATGCCGGCGCCGCGGTGCCGTCCAACGGCGTCGATCTCGTCAACAAAGATGATGGCCGGGGCGTTGGTCTTGGCTTGCTCGAACAGGTCGCGGACACGGGAGGCGCCCACGCCGACGAACATTTCCACGAAGTCCGAGCCGGAGATGGAGTAGAACGGTACGCCCGCCTCGCCCGCAACGGCACGGGCCAGCAGGGTCTTGCCGGTTCCTGGAGGGCCGTACAGCAGCACGCCCTTGGGGATCTTGGCGCCAACGGCGGCAAACTTGCCCGGATCCTGCAGGAATTCCTTGATTTCGTGGAGTTCCTCCACGGCCTCGTCGGCACCGGCAACGTCGGCAAAGGTGACCTGCGGGTGGTCCTTGGTGATGAGCTTGGCCTTGGACTTGCCAAACTGCATGACCTTGGAGCCGCCGCCTTGCATGCGGGAGAACAGGAACCAGAAGATCAAACCGATCAGCACGAACGGGATCAGCAAGGACAGCATGGAGGACCAGAAGTTGTTCGACGCCGGCTGGTCGTCGAAGGTTTTCAGGTTGGCGTTGTCAATGGCGGTGACCATGGTGGTGTTGCGGTAGCCGCCGTAGTAGAACTGCACGTCGGTGCCGGCCTTGGTGCCGTCAATGGTGGTGTAGTCGCTCTTCAGGACCATGTCCACCCGGCCCTCGGAGCCGAAGATCTTGGCGGATGCCACCTTGTCGGCCTTGAGCAGGTCCAGGCCTTCGGAGGTTTTGATCGTGCTGGGACCGCCCCCGGTCAGCGTGGCCAGGCCGGCACCAATGAGGATGACCACCAAGATGACCCATACAAATGGGCCCTTGAGAAGCTTCTTGACTACTTTCATGTGTTCGGGGCCAGGCCCCGTCCCTCCCGCTCAACCAATTCGTAAAATACGTCCACGCCGTGGCGCCACCTCAGTGCCGCCACACGCCCGCGGTACTAGCTTTACACCGTTCATATTCCAACACGTACAGGAAAGGCCATTAGTTCCCTGTGGGCGGAAAGTATTTCCCGCCACGACAGGCCCTGCCCGCCCTGAAGGACAGGCAAAAAATGCGCCCGCCACCCGGTTGGGGCTGCCCAGGCATGACGCTTGGGCGGCCCTGCCGGGAGGCGGGCGCAGATTCTTTGGAAAATTACTCGTAAATGTGCGGTGCCAGGGTGCCGATAAAGTCCAGGTTGCGGTACTTTTCGGCGAAGTCCAGGCCGTAGCCGACCACGAATTCGCTGGGGATCTCGTAGCCGACGTACTTGACATCGATTTCGACCTTGGCGGCCTCGGGCTTGCGCAACAAGGTGCAGATTTCCACCGAGGCGGGGCCGCGGGAGATCAGGTTGGCCTTGAGCCAGGACAGGGTGAGGCCGGAGTCGATGATGTCCTCGACAATCAGCACGTGCTTGCCCATGAGGTCGGTCTCGAGGTCCTTGAGGATCCTTACGACGCCGGAGGACTGCGTGCCGGATCCGTAGGAGGACACCGCCATCCAGTCCATCGTGACGTGGCTGTGAAGTGCACGGGACAAATCGGCCATGATCATGACCGCACCCTTGAGCACACCGACCAGCAGGACGTCGCGCCCCGCGTAATCTGCATCGATTTGCGCGGCCAGTTCGGCGACACGCGTTTGGATTTGTTCTTTGGTGTAAAGAACGTGCTTGAGATCGGCTTGGACGTCTTGTGAATCCACCAATGGCTCCTGATCGTGAAGAACTTTTGTGACGGGGGTTCGTGCTGAATGCAGCTTAGTTGCTGCGCCTAAAGACTAGCTTCCCATAGCCGGTACCATCTTGGGGAACGGCCTGGCTGCGTGAAATTCGGTAGGCACTGACTTTCCCGGCCATTTGCACCGGTCCTGCCGAACCCTTCCGCGCCAGCAATGCCTCCGCCGACGCCAGCCGTTCATGGCTGGGCTGGAAGCCGCCAAGTTCGACGACGGCCAGCGCCAACACCCGCATCTTCAGGGCCGGCGGCAGCAGCCCCAAGGCCTCTTCGGAGAGTCGCACCTCCCCCGCCTGCGCGGCGCCACCGGGGGCCACAGGCTCGGCGATCCTGGCATATTCGGCCTCCGCGAGGCTGTCGAGGAAGTCGGCGTCCTGGCCCAAAATCGCCGCAGTCCGCGACAGTGATTCGGGTACGGCCGGGCCAAGTTCGGCGGACAAAAACGGCATGACGGAGTGCCGTACCCGGACGCGCAAGTACGCCTCGTCCTCGTTCGCAGGGTCATGCCAGGGGTCCAGTTCCAGGGCCTCGCATATGGCCAATGTCTCAGCCCGGCGCAACCCCAGGAAGGGCCGGGCATAGAGGCCCCGGCGTGCGCGCATGCCGGCCAGTGAGCGGGTTCCGGAGCCGCGGGCCAGCCCCAGCAGCACCGACTCGGCCTGGTCGTCCAGGGTGTGGCCCAGCAGGACCGTTTGGGCGCCCAGCTCGCGGGCGGCGGAGTCGAGGGCACCAAAACGGGCGGCGCGGGCCGCTGCTTCCGGACCAACGCCGTCGTTCTTTAGATCAACGGTGCGCACCAGGACCGGGTTCAGGCCAAGTTCGCGCAGCTTTTCCGCCGTGTCCGCGGCAACCTCGGCGCTGCCAGGCTGCATCTGGTGGTCCACCACCACGGCGCCCACCCGGATCTCCCCGCGCGTGGCAAAAAACGCCGTGACGGCTGCCAGTGCCAGCGAATCGGGGCCGCCGCTGCAGCCCACGAGCACCAGGGGCGGGTCTGCCACTTCGCGGTGTTTGCCCGTGGTGCTCAGCCCGAGCAGTTCGCCCACCATTTTGCGGGCCTTGCCCACGGTGGGGTCAAGGCGGCCGCGCGGACGGGTGTTGCGTTGGTGTGGGGTGGCCGTCATCTACAGGCCCATCCGCTCAACCCACAAGCGGGCGTTGTGGATCTCGGCTTCGGTGGGAAGGTTCTCGGCCCTGTCCCACACATTGTTGAACCCATCCATGCCGGCGATAGCCACCACTTCGCGCACAAATTTTGCGCCATCACTGTATTGCCGCATTTTTGCGTCGAGTCCCATGAGGTTCCTGATGAACTTCTCGATGACGCCGCGGTCCTTGCCCCGGCTGTTGAACCGTTGACGGATGGTGCGCACGGTGGGCACAATCCGCTGGTCCACGCCGTCCATGACCACGTTGGCGTGGCCTTCCAGCAGGCTCATGACGGCCGTCACGTGGGACAGTGCGGCCTTTTGTTCGGGGTCCTGAAGAAGGTCGAGGACGCCGCCGCGGCTCGGTGTTTCCGATTCCGGTTTCGGCTTGCGCCCGCCCATGGACTTGGCGGCCTCCAACAAACGCTCCCCCAGCTTGTCGGAGTCGCCCACCAGCAGCTCGCCCAGCTTCTCAATTTCAGCCAGCATGTGATGGCGCAGCCAGGGGGCCGCCGCAAATTGCACGCGGTGGGTTTGTTCGTGCAGGCACACCCACAGGCGGAAGTCGGACGGGTCCACCTTAAGGTCGCGTTCCACCGTGATGATATTTGGCGCCACCAGGAGCAGCCTGCCCCCGGAGGCGGGCTGCGTGCCGTCTGCGGTTCCCGCTGCCCCCAGGGCGGCGAAGGGGTCGTACTGGCCCAGGACCTTGCTGGACAAGAAGGCCAGGGCGGCGCCCAGCTGGGCGCCCGTGACGGTTGCGCTGACAGCTGCGGCGCCCGGCGGGGTCCCGGCATTCTTGGCGGCAGCCTTGGCGGCGAGGGCGCCCATGATCGGGTCCATCATGACGGCGAAACTTTGCGTGTTGGCCTTGGCCCACGAGGCCCTGTCCACCACCAGAACCTCCGAGTCCCGCAGGTCCCTGGCGGCGTCAAGGCGGCTGATTTCATGCACGTGCGGCACGGATTCCTCCGCCATGCGGCGCAGGTTTTCCACGGCGGCACCGATTTCGGAGCGGCTCATGGCCGGCCCTGCCGGGGCCAGGTTCGCGGCGGTCTTGGCTGCCAGCTCCCAGTTGACCAGGCTGGCCGGAGTGGACGGTGCGGCGGTCGTGCTGCTCTGCGTGCTCATGGTGACCATCAGATCACATTTAGCTGGCAGCTTCCGGAGCCGGGCTCAGCTCTTGGCGAGGACGGCGGCGGCCGCGTCGATGACCGGAATGGCCGACGCCGGGCCACCGTCGAGCTTGTTGCCGATGATCGAGAACGCCAGCAGCCGCCCCTGGGCGTTAATGACATAGCCGGTCAGCGCCGAAACAACGTTCAAGGTTCCCGTTTTGGCACGGACCAGTCCGGCGGCGTCCACGGTGGCCGGGCCGGTGAAGCGGGCGCCCAGCGTGCCGGTCAACCCGGCGATGGGGAGCCCTTCGAGGGCCTGGCCCACGTCCGCTCCCGGATTTTTCAGCATCATGGCGATCACTTCCACGAGGGTGTGGGCGCTGACCAGGTTTCCGTGGCCCAGCCCGCAATTGTCCACCGTCACCACGCCGTCAAGGGACACACCAAGGCCCTGCACCACCTGGCGCACCGCGGCCATGGCGCCGGCGTTGCTGGCTTCCTGCTTTTGTGCAACGGCCACCAGGCGGGCCATGACTTCGGCCTCGTAGTTGTCGGACTCGGCCAGCAGGTACTGGACCTGCTGGGCCACCGTGGCCGAGTCGACCGATGCCAGCACTTTTCCGGCGGGGGCCGCAGCCCGGGAAATTTCGCCCGTGGTGGCCACGCCCGCCTCCGCCAGGGCCGTGGCAAATGTCTCCGCCGCCGTCATGGCGGCGTCCTGGGGCCGCGGAGCGGTCATGACGCCCGCAGAAAAGCGGCCCGCATAGAGGGCGATGGGGTAGATCGGGGCGATTTCCCCCACTTCGACGTCGCCGAAGTCCCAATTCGGGTTCAGCGCCGGTCCGGTAAACAAACTGTCGTCAAGGGACAGTGTGACGGGACCCTTGGCACCGGCGGCGGTCAGGGCGGCGGCCGTCTCCTTGGCAAGGGTGGACAACCCGGCATGGCCCATGACGGCGGTGGGGTCGCTGTCGCCGGCGGCGAGCATCGCGTCCCCGCCCGCCTTGAGCACCAGCGTGTTCGGTGTGGGCCCGGAAACCACCGAGGTGGCTAGGCGGGTCTGGGCGCCCAGGGACTTCAATGCCGCCGCCGCCGTCAGAAGCTTCAGGTTCGACGCCGGTGTCCGGTCGGCGTCTCCGTCGAGCGAGTACAGGGCCTTGCCGGTGACGGCGTCGGTGACGTACGCGCTGAACTGGCCCACGCCGTCGTTCTTCAGCGCGGCGTCAAGGCCTGCCGCAAGCTTCGCTTCATCCGGCACGGGGGCGGCGGAAGACAGCGAGGCAATGCCGCTGACGGCACTTAGGGCAGTGGGTGGCAGTTGTGCCGCCGGGATGGCGGCGGCCACGGCCTGATCCTGGGGCAGCAGGGCCGGGACCAGATTCAGGCCGGCAGGCACGGTGACGGCCGCGAGTGCCAAAATGAGCAAACCGCTCGTCACAACTTTTGACGTGCGTCCCATAATGCCGGCGATTCCTTACAGTTGCGATGCGGCCCGTCGCGGCAAAATACGGCGCGGGCGGCAGGGAAACCCGCAACGGATGACACGGGTGGGTTTTTAGCGCAACAAATGCGCATATATCCTAATACTAGACGTAAATTTTTGGCGATCGGCCGTGTCGGGCCGCGCACACCCCATCATGAGGAGCATCAGATGAAGCACGACGTCACCATCGAGATCCCCCGCGGATCACGCGTCAAGTACGAGGTTGATCACGAGACCGGCCGTGTCCGCCTGGACCGCGTCCTGTTCACCTCGATGCAGTACCCCACGCACTACGGTTTCTTCGACAACACCCTGGGTGAAGACGGCGATCCCCTGGACGCCTTGGTGCTGCTGCAGGACTACGATCTGCACCCCGGTGTTGTTGTTGACGCCCGCCCGATCGCCGTGTTCAACATGACCGACGAGTCCGGCGGAGACGCCAAGGTCCTGTGCGTGGTTGACGACAAGCGCTACGACCACATCCAGGAAATCTCCGACGTCGACGAGTACCTGGTCAAAGAGATCGAGCACTTCTTCACCCGTTACAAGGACCTGGAGCCCGGCAAGTGGGTCAAGGCCGAGGGCTGGGCCGACCGCGCCGCTGCCGAAGCCGAGCTGGAAGCCTCCATCAAGCGCTTCGAGGCCGAAGGCCACTAACGCCTGTTTTCCCCAAAACGGGGCCAAGCCGCGAGGACGGCGCATTTCCACCGTCCTCGCGGCTTGGCCCCGTTTTCGCGTTACGGCGTGCGGGAATGCCCCGAATTCGCGTATGGGCCGGCCGGAGCTAGAGGAGGCTGCGCAGGACGGCGGCTGCACCGTCGTCGTACACGGAGGTGGTGACCTCATTGGCGGCGGCACGGACCTCGGCGTCGGCCTGGCCCATGGCCACCCCGCGCCCGGCCCAGCGGAGCATGTCGATGTCGTTGGAACCGTCGCCCACGGCCACTGTCAGCTCCCGGGAGATCCCCAGGAGGGCGCGCAGCTTCTCCAGCGCGGTGGCCTTCGTGACGCCGGCAGCGGCGATGTCCAGCCATGCGCTCCAGCCCACCGCGTAGGTGACCCCGTGGAGTCCGGCCGCGGCGATGGCGGCCGAAAACTCCCCCGTGCTGGCCTCGGCGCTGTTGACCACAACACGCACGGCTTCGACCTCCAACAGGTGGTGGAAGTCAACGCCGCGGGCTTCAATCCCAAAGCTTGCATCCTGGAAGCGCGAGGTGGCGAGGAAGTTGAGGTCGGCGTCCTCGACGGCGAAGCGGGCGCCGGGGATGGTGTCGCGCAGGGTGGTCAGGGCCTCTCGGGGACTGAAGGTCTCCTTGGCAATGATCTCGTAGCCAAGCTCCAGCGAGGGATCCAGCCGCAGGGTTACGCCGCCGTTGGAACACACGGCGTAGCCGCGCAGGAGTCCCACCTGCTCCACGACGGGCAGTACGGCGCCCAGGGAGCGGCCTGTTGCGATGATGACCTCGTGCCCGGCGTCCACCACGGCGCGCGCGGCGTCGCGGACGCTTTCGGTCATGAGTCCGTCGTGGTCAACCAGTGTGCCGTCCACGTCGAGCGCCACAAGGCGGCGCGGTGAATTGATTTCAATGGCTGCTGCGTCCCGGTCGTCGATGCCGGGGGCGGCCATGTTTGTTGTCATAGTCATGTCTCCAGTGAAGCAGCTAAGTGTGTGTCCAGTCTGTCAAAAAGCCGACAACAGCGTGAACAGATTATTAACGCGGCCGGCAAGGGTCAGCCGATCCGCTGTTGGGCGCGGCTGGTGTCCAGGACCATGTTGAGCTTGGCCTTGAGCGTGCATTCAAGCAATTCCCCGGCGGTGGCGTCCTCGTCGTACACCTCGGGCAGGCGCAGGCTGATCAGGGTGTTCATGAGCATGCCCTGGGCCAGGAAGTCGCGGGCGGAATCGGCGTCCATGCCAGCCTCGTCGCGAATCAGCCGGAACATGGTCAGGAAGCCGTCCCGGGCGCGCGGGCCGATGACGGGCTCGTGGCCGGCCACGAAGGACTGCATAAGCATCATGAGGATGCCTCGGTCCGCGATCAAGTCTGCGTAGCTCACGGCGATCAAGTACTTGAGATGGTCCTGCCGGCGGGTCCCCTGGGCGGGATCCAGCGAGGCCACCTTGTCGGCGAGGAGGCCGGCGTCGTAATCCGCAATGACGGCGCGAAACTCGCGCAGCACCGTGCCCAGCGCCCGGTCAAAGGCCTCCAGGAACAGGGCCTCCTTGGTGCCGAACATCCGCACCACGTAGGGCTGGCTGATGGCGGCGGCCTTGGCCACCTGGTCCGTGGTGGCGCCGGCGTAGCCGCGCTCGGCAAACACAGTGGTTGCCGCCTGGAGGATGAGCTCACGTCGTTCGGCGGCC
The DNA here is from genome assembly GCA_049578485.1 of Specibacter sp. Lineage (GTDB taxonomy): Bacteria > Actinomycetota > Actinomycetes > Actinomycetales > Micrococcaceae > Specibacter. The sequence goes on along the minus strand of JBAUMA010000634.1, from coordinate 13,887 downwards.
GGGATGCGGGTCGTCACGGGAATTTCAGCTATTTTCTTCACCACACTTGACATGTTATCAGTTGATAACTAACTTTGGCAGTTAAGTAATCATCCGATTACCACAACCTCGAAGAAACCCTGTGGACGCATCATGAAAAAGCCCATCCCCGTCTGGCTGGCCGTCACCGCCGCCTCCATCCCGGTCTTCATGGCCACCCTGGACAACCTGGTTGTCACCAACGCACTGCCCGTCCTTCACGAAAAGCTCGGCGCCGGCGTGGAGGAGCTGCAGTGGGTGGTCAACGCCTACACACTCAGCTTCGCCACCTTCATGCTCCTGGCCGTGGGCCTCGGCGACAGGTTTGGCCGCCGGCGCGTATTCCTGGCCGGACTGGCCATCTTCACCCTGGCCTCAGCCGCGGCCGCACTCAGCTCCGACCCCTCCCAGCTGATTGCCGCCCGCGCCGTGCAGGGGCTCGGCTCGGCCGCCATCATGCCGTTGTCACTGACGCTGTTGGTGGGTTCGGTCAGCACCGCACGCCGCCCCCTGGCCATTGGCATTTGGGGCGGCGTCTCCGGACTGGGTGTGGCCCTGGGCCCGCTGATCGGCGGCGCCGTGGTGGAGGGCTGGAACTGGCAGGCCATCTTCTGGCTCAACGTGCCCGTGGGAATCGTGTCTCTGCCATTGGTGCTGTTGGCGCTGCCCAACAGCTTTGGCGCCCGCGTCCGTGCCGACGTGGTCGGCTTGCTGCTGTCCGGCATTGGCCTGCTGGCCGTGGTCTTTGGGATCGTCCGCGGGAACGACGCCGGCTGGTCCAGTGCGCAGGTCCTGGCACCTTTGGTGGGTGGTGCGGTGCTGCTGGTGGCTTTCGTGTTCTGGGAGTCGCGGTCCGCCTCCCCGCTGCTGCCACTTCGCCTGTTCCACGACCGCAGTTTCACGGTAGCGAACATCACCGGTTTCGCGTTTAGCTTCGGCATCTTCGGATCGGTGTTCATCTTGATCCAGTTCCTGCAGGTGGTGCAGGGACACAGCCCGCTGGAAGCCGGCGTCATGACCATGCCGTGGACTCTGGCACCGATGTTTGTTGCCCCGCTGGCGGGTATGCTGGCACCTCGGCTGGGCACCCGGACACTGATGGTCACGGGCCTGGCCCTGCTCACCGCCGGGATGTTCTGGCTCGCGGCAGTACTCTCGGCCAACGTCAGCTACGCGATGATGGTTCCCGGGTTCATTGCCGCCGGCATTGGCATGGGGCTCGTGTTTGCCCCGATGTCCACGGCCGTGCTGGCCAATATGCACGCCCACGACCACGCCAAGGCCTCAGGGGCAAACTCCACGCTGCGCGAGGTGGGCGTGGCGCTCGGAGTGGCGGTTTTGACGGCGGTGTTCACCGGTGCCGGCGGCCAGCTGACCCCCACGGGCTACGTCGACGCCGCAATCCCGGCCATCTACGTGGGCGCCGCGGTTTTGGCGGTGGCCACCCTGGCCGGACTGTGGCTGCCCTCGCGGAACCGGGCACGCGCCGTCGCTGCCGGCCTCCCGTCTTCCGACGACGTCGTTGCCTTGGAAACAGTGAACGCCGGGTAAATATCCACAGCACTGTGCACAGTGTGGGTATCTACCCGGCGTTCACCATGCCGGACCTTGGGGAAACTACAGGACCGGGAAGACTTCCATGCCGCCGAGGTACTTGCGCAGGGCCACCGGAACGTTGACGGAACCGTCGGCGTTCTGGTGGTGTTCGAGGATGGCAACGATCCAGCGCGTGGTGGCCAGCGTGCCGTTCAGGGTGGCCACGGCGCGGGTGCCGCCCTTGCCGCCGTCGTCCGCCACAACCCGCTCGCGGATGTTCAGGCGGCGGGCCTGGTAGGTGGTGCAGTTGGAGGTGGAGGTCAGCTCACGGTAGTTCTCCTGCGTGGGCACCCAGGCCTCGCAGTCGAACTTGCGGGCCGCGGAACCGCCAAGATCGCCGGCGGCCGTGTCGATGACACGGTACGGCAGCTCAACCTTGGCCAGCATTTCCTCTTCCCAGGCGAGCAGGCGCTGGTGTTCCTCGGCGGCCTTCTCAACGCTGGTGTACACAAACATTTCCACCTTGTTGAACTGGTGGACGCGGATGATCCCGCGGGTGTCCTTGCCGTGCGAACCGGCCTCGCGGCGGTAGCAAGAGGACCAGCCGGCATACCGGACGGGTTCGTTGACGTCGATGATCTCGTTGCCGTGGTAGCCGGCCAGGGCCACCTCGGAGGTGCCCACCAGGTACAGGTCGTCGTCGGCCAGCCGATAGATTTCGGCGTCGTGCTCCACGTCAAAACCGGTGCCGGCCATGGTCTCGGGCAGCACCAGGGTGGGCGTGATCATGGGCGTGAAGCCGGCCTCGATGGCCTGGTCCATGGCCAGCTGCAGCAGCGCCATTTCCAGGCGGGCGCCAACGCCCTTGAGGAAGTAAAAGCGTGAACCGGAGACCTTGGCGCCGCGTTCCATGTCGATGGCGCCGATCAACTCACCAATTTCCAGGTGGTCCTTCGGGGCAAAGTCGGGGAATTCGCGGGGCGTGCCCACGGTCTTCACCACAATGTAGTCATCTTCGCCGCCCTCGGGGACGCCGTCGGAGATGAGGTTGGGCATGCTGCGGACAAGGGCATCCTGCTCGGCACTGGCGGCGTCGGACGCTGCCGAGGCTGCCTTCACCTGCGCGGAGAGTTCCTTGACCTCGGCCAACAGGGCCTGCTTTTCCTCGCCCTTGGCGGCCGCCACCCTTTTACCAAACGCGTTTTGTTCGGCGCGCAGGGACTCATAAGAGCTGATGGCGGATTTCCGGGCGGCGTCGGCGGCGATGATGGAGTCCACCACGGACGGTTGCGCCCCGCGGGCACTTTGGCTGGCACGGTATTTATCGGGATTTTCGCAGAGGTCTCTTACATCGATCACGCCCTAAGCCTATCGAATCAATTCCCGTCCAACGGCTAAGGTTAGACAATCATGCCAACTGAAGCCCTTATCGCCATTATTGTGGTCATTTTCCTGCTCGCTGTCGGATTCAGCTGGCTGGGTGTTCGCAAGCTTGCCCAAAAGCACACGCGAAGTGCCGTGGCCGAATCCCCGCACAAGATCCATGCGGCGGCCCAAAAGGTCGTGTTCATCTACAACCCGACCAAGAACGGTGCCGAGGCGGCCAAGACGCTGCTGCTGCGCTCCACCTCGATGGCCGGCTGGCCGGAGCCGGTTTTCCTGGAGACCACCGCCGCCGACCCGGGTTTCGCCATGGCGAGCCAGGCGCTTAGCTACAAGGCCGACGTCGTTGTGGTGGGCGGCGGTGACGGCACCGTCCGCGCCGTGGCCCAGACCCTGCGCCGCACCGACGTCCCCCTGGCCATCATCCCGCTGGGCACCGGGAACCTGCTGGCCCGCAACCTGGATCTGGACGTCAACGACATTGCCGCCAGCGTGCAGATTGCCTTGTTTGGCCACCAGCGGCACATCGACGCCGGCATGATGGAACTGGAAAATGAGATCACAGGCGCCATGTCCAAGCAGGCGTTCATGGTCATTGCCGGGCTCGGCATGGATGCCGAGGTCATGAACGACACCAACTCCAAGCTGAAGCAATCCGTGGGCTGGCTGGCCTACAGCGAGGCCGGGCTGCGGCACATGGCCGGGCGGCGCAAAAAAGTCAGCATTGCCCTTGACGACCAGCCGGCACAGCAGCGCAAGGTCCGTTCGGTCTTGTTCGCCAATTGCGGCCTGTTGCCGGGCGGCATCGACTTTGTGCCCAACGCGCTGATCGACGACGGCGTGCTGGATGTTGTTGTGGTCAGCCCGCGCAGCGCCCTGGGCTGGGCTGCCATGGCGGGCAAGGTGGTGTTCCAGCACAAGACCCGACTGCCGGTCATTGATTTTTACCGCTCGCAAAACCTGGTGATCCGCACCGTGCTGCCCGTGGAAACCCAGGTTGACGGAGATCCCTGCGGACCGGCCACGATCGTGAAGGTCAGTGTGGAGCCCAAGGCCGTGCTGGTGCGTGTTGCCGCACCAGGCAATCCGGCCTAGGGACCGGGAAGCCTAGTCGGTTTCGGGCTGTTGCGACTGCTCTTTGATCAGCCGCTGCTCCTCATCGAAACGCAGCTCGTTCGCATCGTCGCCTTCGTCCCCCACGGAGGTGTCACGACCCTCATTCCTGTTCGGATTGACGATCGTGCCTTCCTGGCTGCTGTCCTTGGCTCCATGCTGGTCCATCGTCAGTCGCCTCCTTAGCCTTGCCTCGTGGGAAGAACCCCTTCGATCACGCCATTCGGCGCGTCGATATGCAAAGCATAGGCTTGCACCGCCCCCACGGAAAGAGGTATGTGGAAATGTCGGATCCCAAACCGGCTGTCATCCGCGGATCGCTCTGAGCTGCTGTGATGTTCCGCGCAAAATCACCGAGATTCACAATTTCGTGTCACTTTCCTACGGGCCGCTTGCCGTTCATGAGTCATGACGATGAACGAGATCCCTTCCGGGTGCGACGGCCAAACTATCTGGGCCCTTGAGGTATTGGCGAGCATCAATTCAGCGATTGTCTGTATCAGAACCGTGGACTCAGGTGCACGGAAACCCTGTCCCGTATTATGGGACGCGGCCTTTTGCGGGCAGGGTCTACGGGAATCAGGCGACCGCGGAAGCACGCGGATTGTTGTTCCGGGGAATTTCAGTGGTGACTGAATCGGTCGTGGACCGTTCTGCGCGACACGTTGGCATGACCTATCCGGGACGCCTTTTTCGGGACGGCGAGACTCGCATTCGTGGGAACACCACAGCACCGGAGACGGCCACGGTAGCTCCGAGTAATCCGCGGGATGCGATTTCAGGACTTGTTACGAGCTTGCCTTTTTTGTCGGAGGACTCTCTCATTTTGAACTTCCAAGACGACGAACATACAGATAGATGCGCCTACGAGAACCAAGAAAATCACCAGGGCGGGGTTAACCCAAACGGGGATCATGTCATAGCCGGCATTGCACTTGTCATGTAGAGGAAAGAACCGGGACGGCTCTTGCCAGTTCTGGGCTCGATAATCGTCGTCAAGCAATTGACCTGCCTTCGCGCAGGTTTCGTCAATGTCCTTGCCGGAGGCAGAAACCCCGATGAAGTACGCAACAAGGAAGGCAAGGAAGGAGAGGAAGGACAGTCCAAGCCAACTTCTCTGCCTCATTCGTTGCAATTCGGATCATTCCCTTATGAGTCGCGGCGAGTGCACCCATGACGACCGAAGTAGCTTGCGAGCTGGATTCTATCTGTCAATTCTTCCAGTATGTGAAAGTTGGTTCGTCCGACCAAGGGATGATTCCATCAATCGTGAAGACGGCCTTAGGTTCGGCATGCGGTAGTGCGTCGGTGCGCCACTTGGGCTCGCGAAAGTTGGAGTCTCACTTGCCCGTGCGGCCGTGCCCTGGCCGGCGTAGGCCCAGCACAATCAGGATGATGCCGACGATAACGATGACCAACCCGATGGAAAGCCACATGCGGTTACCTGTCATAAAACTTCCGGGGATCAGATTCATGCCCTGCCCGGCAAACACTCCACCAACGATCAGAACGATCACGCCGGCGGTGATCAGGGCGATGCGCCCGATACGGCTAGTCATGTCTCCCAACTTACCCTCAACCGGCTTATGACGCAGATCCAATGCGCCCAAGGTTCCAGTTATGGAGCAGTTGTTTCGATCTTCAGCATCAGGATGAGGTCTGTCAGACTGCGCAGGGTGTTGGGCTGACCGGCGCCCTCCCTGTCAAGGTGTATTGCCTGAAGGCCCGCGGCTCGTGCCCCTTCGATATCCACACGGAAGTTGTCACCGACGTAAAGTACCTCGTTTGGGGAAAGCCCCATTTTTTCGCACGGCAGGACGAATGCTGACCTTGTCGGTTTCGCATGGCCCATTTGTTCGGAACTGAAGAAGATATCAAGGAGTGGCTCGATGCCGATCCTGTTGATCTTTTTCTGTTGTTGTTCGTGGTTGCCGTTGGTGACGACACCGATTGTGACGCCGGAACTTCTTAGCATCTGCAGGGTCGGCGCGGCGTCTGGAAACGCAGTCCAGGCTTCCACATAACTTCGCAGGTAAATGGCGAACATTTGGTCAAGCTCAGTGGTCCCAGCCGCCCCCGGATGCCCTATCACGGTTAGGAACTGGCGGAGTCGTTCGCGGCGCTGTTCTTGGAAATTGAGCTCCTTTGTAAGGAACCGGTCATAAGTGACTTGCTCAATCTCGAACCACGAGCGTGAGAGATCCGATGTCAGTTCGACCCCAAGACTCCGAACGAAGGCGTCCAAGCCACCACGAGCGGAGGTCAAATGGTCGAATAGGGTGTTGTCCAAATCGAATAGGACGGCGCGAAATTCCATGCAGTCAGACTAGCCGTCGCCGCACTTCACTTGTCGATGTTGCCGTCCTTCATCATCCCCGCCAGCCGTCCCGCATAGCGTTCGACCTGCGGGACAGGTTTTCGTAGCTCTGGCCTGGTGCGGCGTTTGGAACGCGACAACATGGTGGCGGTAGTCACCGGCGCTGATGGCTGCGAAGCAACCAAGCTCAGAGGCGCTGCATCGTTCGTCGGCCTACCCGTCGGATGATGAATCTTAGCGCCTGTCCACTCGACGCTGTTTTGAAATTTGTCTTCGGAATGGTGTCGTAACGCAGCGCAAGCATTCGTAGAGTTGGTGTGTGGCGGCGGACCGAGTCGCCAGCGTCGAGAAGTCTCGAGATAGTCCTCGGACTGATCTGAAAGGAAATGAGAGTGATGGAGTATTTGATCGCTTTCAACGATGAGTGGGTACCCGACTTCACTCCGGAGGAGCTGCGCGAGAAGAGCGCCTCCGCGAAAAGGGTGATCGAGGAGATGAAAGCCGCCGGTGTATTCCTCTTCACCAACGGGGGCATCGACGCGTCGACTGCGGTCTGTAGTGTCGAGGCAAGTGACGGGGAACCGGTCTTCACCGACGGGCCGTACGCCGAGACCAAGGAGCACCTCGGCGGCTTCGCCGTCGTGGACGTGGCCGACGACGATGCCGCCCGGTACTGGGCCGGCCGCCTGGCTGTCGCGCTCGATTGGCCACAAGAAGTGCACCGATTCCCAGGGAAGGGAGTGGGGTGACCAAGTACCCGTTGCCAGTCTTCGAGCCGGCACAGCGACCAGCTCGTCAGACGATGGAGGCGGAGCCAGCGGTGGGCGACTGACGATGCCCGCCGGGACCTGCAGATGGTTCCGCTTGCGGGACGCAAGGGCATCGACCCCCGAAGGTCCTTGTCTTTTGACTGCCACAAGAAGGTCAATGACTGGTGGCGCGAAATTGACAACACTGACAGCCAGCGCGAGAACCTACAGGAAAGCAATTCCGCGTTTAGCCCAGCAGCGCCTGAACCCAGGCATCGGCGTCGTCGAAGGCCGCATCCGAGTTGTACGCACGGATCAGCGGCGGGGCCTGGTCCGCGCGCGGGTAGGAACCCAGGAAGCGCATTTCGGGGCTGACCCGGTGCAGCCCGCGCAGGGCGTCGGCCACCCGGGCGTCCCGGATGTGCCCGTCCACGTCAACGCTGAAGATGTAGTGGCCCAGGAATTGGCCGGTGGGCCGGGACTCGATGCGACTCAGGTTCACGCCCCGGCTGGCAAACTGCTCCAGAATGGCCATCAGCGCTCCGGGGTGGTCCTCGGGCAGCGGAATGGCCAGGGTGGTCTTGTCCGCACCGGTGGGTTCGGGCATGGCCCCGGGCATGCCGACCAGCACAAAGCGGGTCACTGCGCCGAGATTGTCCTCAATGCCGGCCGCCAGGATGTTCAGCCCGGTCTGCTCCGCCACGAGGGGCGCACACACGGCCGCCTGGAATGCCGCCTTGCCGGCCAGCAATTCGTGCGCTGCGGCCGCCGTTGAATTGGCCGGCACATGGACAGCCAGGGGCAGGTGGTCCTGGAACCAGTCACGGGTTTGCGCCCAGGCGTGCGGATGCGTTCCCACATGGGTGATGTCCGCCAGCGTCACCCCTGCCGGTGCCACCAGGACAAAGCTGACGGGCACCACCACCTCATGAAGGATTCGCAGCTCCACCCCGGTGGAGATGGCATCCAAGGTGGCCGGCACGCCGCCCTCAATGGAATTCTCGATGGGCAGCATGGCCGCATACGCCTCGCCGCGGCGCACCATGGCCAGCGCGGAGGCCGCATTGGTGGACGGAACGCGTGCCGCAGCGGCGGCTCCCGGAACCTGCAACAGCGCGGATTCGGTAAACGTCCCCTCCGGACCCAGGAAGGTAAGGGGCAGGGTGGAAGCGGTCACTGAAGTCATGGGAAACCTGTCGGGTTGGGGAAAAGTTGGAGTCTTAGAGAACGCGCGGGGTCTCGCCGTTTTCGGAAACCATGGGTTTGTCCGCCTCAAACCAGGCACCCATGCCGCCGACGACGTTGAACGCGCTGTAGCCGTTCTCGTTCAGCCAGGTGGTGGCCCTGAAGGATCGTCCGCCGGTGCGGCAAATGACGTTCACGTCAACGTCCGGGTCAAGGCTGTCCAGGCGGGCGGGCAATTGCTCCAGCGGGATGTGCAGGGCGCCGTCCACGTGGCCGGCCTCCCATTCGTAGTCCTCGCGGACATCCAAAATCACCGCGTCGCCGCTCAGCTCGGCGACGGTGACGTTCATGATATCTGACATGGCGTTTCTCCTTGGTGCAGCAGGCCTAATTGGTTAAAGCGTAGCGCCCGAGGAGCCCACCCCGGGCGCTGCCCGACACCCCTCAATGTGACGTCCTACGTCATAAATGCGAAAATTGCTTTCGTGAGCATACAAAAAAGCCCGGCGGACAATGCCGAGGCCCCCCAAGACACGCGAGACACGTCGTTCTTTGGCCAGCCGAAAATGCTGCTCAACCTCTTCAGCGTGGAGCTGTGGGAACGATTCTCCTTCTACGGCATGCAAGGCATCCTTGCGTACTACATGTACTACACCGTCACCGAAGGCGGCCTCGGCATTGACACCAGCACTGCCCTGGGCATTGTTGGCGCCTATGGCGGAGGCGTGTACCTGTCCACCATTTTGGGTGCATGGGTGGCCGACAGGCTCCTCGGCTCCGAGAAGGTGCTGTTCTATAGCGCCGTCATGATCATGGCCGGCCACCTGTCCCTGGCCCTGATTCCGGGCGCAGCCGGCCTGACCATCGGGTTGATCCTGATCGGCGTCGGCTCCGGTGGCCTGAAAGCCAATGCGACCTCACTGGTCGGCACTTTGTATTCAAAGAATGATGACCGCCGCGACGCCGGCTTCTCCATCTTTTACATGGGCATCAACATCGGCGGGCTGATCGGCCCGCTCGTCACGGGCTGGCTGCAGGTCTCGTGGGGCTTCCACGTTGGTTTTGCCGCCGCCGCGGTGGGCATGGCCCTGGGCCTGATCCAGTACGGCCTGACCCGCAAGAACCTCCCGGAATCCGCGCACCTGGTCCCCAACCCGCTGCCAACCAAGAGCTATGTGAAGGTGGGCGCGGGAGCCGCGGCCGGCGTCGTACTCATCGTTGCCGCCGTCGCCCTGAAGCTCATCACGGCCGAGAACCTCAAGTGGGTCATCGTGGCCGTGGTCATCTTGGCCACCGTGGGCTACTTCGCCGTCATCCTGGCGAACAAGACACTGACCGGCATCGAGCGCAGCCGCGTGTATTCGTTCATGCCGCTGTTCCTGGCCAGTGCCGTGTTCTGGTCCTTGTTCCAGCAGCAGTTCACCGTGGTGGCCCTATACGCCGACAAGCGCCTGGACCGGAACGTGTTTGGCTGGGAGATGCCCGCCAGCTGGGTCACCTCCATCAACCCGGTGTTCATCATCATCCTGGCCGGCGTGTTTGCCGCCATCTGGACCAAGTGGGGCGCCCGCCAGCCCGGCACTCCGGTGAAGTTCGCCGTCGCCCTGTTGGTCATGGGCCTGGCGTACCTTGCGTTCATCCCGTTTGCGGGCATGGCCGCCGTGCCGATGCTGGCCATCGTGTTCATCCTGCTGCTGTTCACGGTGGCCGAGCTCATGCTCTCCCCCGTGGGTCTGTCGCTGGCCACCAAGCTGGCACCGGCCGCGTTCCAGACCCAGATGGTGGCGTTGTTCTTCCTGTCCATCTCGCTCGGCACGGCCATGTCCGGCGTGCTGGCGCAGTGGTACGACCCCGCCAACGAGACCCCGTACTTCCTGGTGATCGGCCTCGTGGCGATCGGCTTCGGGGTGCTCTTGCTGCTGGTTCAAAAGCCCATCAAAAAGCTCATGTCCGGGATCATGTAATCCCTTAAAGTACGACGGCGGCACCCACCTTTTCGCGTCAGCGTTGGGGTGTGTGCCGCCTTCCATTTAAGGACGCGTACTAAGGGGTTTTAGAACCCCGCGTAGAACGAAGCATTGGAGCCGCTGGAGGAGCTGTCGGAGTCAAAGCCCATCGAGGCCAGCCCGATGATGAAGAAAGCGTAGAGGCCGCCGTAAATCAACAGGGCCAGGTAGTTGGTGATCAGGCCGGTGATGGAAAACGGCCTGCCTTGCGGGCTTTCCTTGGCCAGAGCGACATGCCCCAGGATGATGCCGACAATTTGCGGAAGCATGAAGAAGCCGACCCCTGCCAATAGCGAGACCAGGCCCACGATCATGCTGGCCAGGCTCATTCCGCGCGGGCCGCTGGTGGTGTCCACATAGCCCGGGCCGCCCTTGTAGTACGTGGGCGCGTTGAACTGGGGCGCGTTGAACTGCGGGGCACCGTACTGGGGTGCGGCGTACTGCGGGGGGCTGTACTGCGGCTCACTATACTGGGGCGCGGAGTACTGCGGGGCGGGATAGCCGGGCTGGGCAAACTGGCCCTGCGGCGTGGCGCCGTCGGGGGTCTGGCCGGAGGGATTCTGACCGTACCCTGCCTGGCCATAAGGCTTCGGCTGCGGCTCCGGCTGCTGCGGCACGGGCGGCACGGCGGGCGGGGCAATGTACTCCGGCGGCGTGTAGCCCGGCGGAGTTCCGGCGTATGGCTGCGGCTGATCCGGCTGGTTGGACACGGCTGGCTCCTGCGGAATGGACCTCCCCCTCGGAAGGTCGAAATGAATGGGGAAACTTGGCTTCCATCGTAGTCCAGCATCGACTCCTGGCGCTTGCCTGTGGAATTTTAGCGTCCACTCTGTGATAAATACATGCGCTTCCCTGCCTCGTTCTGCCATGCTGGGGGCATGGCTAGCCGCGCGGGCACTGTTGCCCTTCCCCAGGACCTTGTTGATCTCACCGCACTTTTGGACGCGTACTACGATTTGTCCCCCAATCTGGAGGACCCGGCACAGCGCGTCGCCTTTGGTACCTCCGGGCACCGGGGCACCTCGCTAAAGACCTCGTTCAACGAGGGCCACATCGCCGCCATCACCCAGGCGATCATCGAATACCGCAACGGACAGGGCATCACCGGCCCCCTGTACATGGGCAAGGACACCCACGCCCTCAGCGAGCCGGCCCAAAACACGGCCCTGGAGGTGTTGGCGGGCAACGGCGTCGAGGTCTTGATCGACGCCCGCCACGGCTACACACCCACACCGGCGGTGTCCCACGCCATCCTGACGCACAACCGTGGACGCACGGAGGCGCTGGCCGATGGCATCGTGGTCACGCCGTCCCACAACCCTCCCGGCGACGGCGGTTTCAAGTACAACCCCCCGCACGGCGGCCCCGCCGACTCCGACGCGACCGGCTGGATCGCCAACCGCGCCAACGACCTCCTCGCCGACGGACTGCGCGGCGTGCGCAGGATTCCCCTGGCCCAGGCGCTGAACGCATCGACCACCGGCAAGTTCGACTTCCTCTCCAGCTACGTGGATGACCTCCCCTCCGTCCTGGACCTGGACGCCATCCGCGCCGCCGGCGTGCGCATCGGCGCTGACCCCATGGGCGGGGCCTCCGTGGACTACTGGGGCGAGATTGGCGAACGGCACCACCTGGATTTGACCGTGGTCAACCCAACCGTGGACCCCAAGTGGGCCTTCATGACCCTTGACTGGGACGAGAAGATCCGCATGGACTGCTCCTCCCCCTCCGCCATGGCCTCGCTGATCAACAAGCTCTCCGCCGGAGCACCGTATGACATTGCCACCGGCAACGACGCCGACGCCGACCGCCACGGCATCGTCACCCCGGACGCGGGGCTGATGAACCCCAACCACTACCTGGCCGTGGCCATCCAGTACCTGTACACGCACCGCCCGCAGTGGCCCGCCACCGCCGGCGTCGGCAAGACCCTGGTGTCCTCCTCCATCATCGACCGCGTGGCTGCGGACCTCGGCCGCCAGCTCGTTGAGGTGCCCGTGGGATTCAAGTGGTTTGTACCCGGACTGCTCTCCGGCGAGGGCGTCTTCGGCGGAGAGGAATCCGCCGGTGCCTCGTTCGTAAAGAAGGACGGCTCCGTCTGGACCACCGACAAGGACGGCATCCTGCTGGCGTTGCTGGCCTCCGAGATCACGGCCGTCACCGGCAAGTCCCCCTCACAGCACTATGGCGATCTGACCGCCCGCTTTGGGGCGCCGTCGTACGCGCGCATCGACGCCGCGGCCACCCGTGAGCAGAAGGCCGCACTGGGCAAGCTGTCCGCGGCCGACGTCACGGCCACCACCCTGGCCGGCGAGGACATCACGGCCAAGCTGACGGAGGCGCCCGGCAACGGCGCGGCCATCGGCGGGCTGAAGGTGACCACGAAGAACGCCTGGTTCGCCGCCCGCCCCTCCGGCACCGAGGACGTGTACAAGATCTACGCCGAGTCCTTCAAGGGCCCGGAGCACTTGGCACAGGTCCAGGCCGAGGCGAAGGCGCTGGTGGACGGCGTCATCTCCTAGCCCGGCGGTCGCGGACCGGGTGGGCCGCGGTGCTAGTAGTGGGCGCCGGGCTCGTGCTCGGAGTGGCCCACGGGTTCCAGCTGGAACGTGGAGTGCTCAATGCTGACGTCAAAGTGCCCGGCGACGCACTTTTGGAGGGCGTCAAGCATCTTGGGGGCATGGCCGTCGTGGAAGCAGCCCTCGTCAACCACCACGTGGGCGGACAGGATGGGCAGTCCGGTGGCGATTTGGCTGGCGTGGAGGTCGTGGACCTCGTAAACGTGGTCGAGTTCCAGGATGTGTTCGCGCACCTTGGCCAGGTCCAGCCCGGCCGGCGTCGACTCCAGCAGCACGCCAATGGTTTCCAGCAGCAGCTTGACCGTCCGCGGCAGGATCAGCGCGCCGATGAGCATGGCCACTACGGCGTCGGCCTGCATCCAGCCGGTGGTGGAGATGATGATCGCGGCGATGATGACGGCCACCGAGCCCAGGGCATCGTTCATGACTTCCAGGAATGCGGCGCGCATGTTGAAGTTCTTGCTGCGCCCACCCATGAGCACGAACAGCGAAATGACGTTGCCCAGCAGGCCGATGGCACCAAAAATGATCATCTCATTGGAGGCGATGTCCGCCGGGTGGAACAGCCGCTTGATCCCTTCCACCAGGACCACAAGTCCGACGGCGAGAAGGATGGCGGCCTGCGCGGTGGCGGCCAGGACTTCCGCCCGCGCAAATCCCCAGGTGCGCCGATTGGTGGAGGGCCGCGCCATGAGTCGGGCGGCAACCAGTGCCATGACGAGCCCGCCTGCGTCCGTGAGCACATGGGCGGAGTCGAAGAGCAGCGCCAACGAGCCGGTGATGAGCGAGCCGACGACCTGAAGGACGAAGACGGCGAAGGTGACGCCCAGGGCAACGGCAATGCGGCCCTGGTGGCTGTCCCCGGGGGCGCCGGCGTGCGAGTGGCCGTGTGAGTGATCATGTCCCGACATGCCTCAATAGTACATTGATTGCTGAATCCAGCCAAAGGTGTACCATATTGAGAATGAAGCCCATTAGCAACGCGGCGGTCCTGGCCAGGT
>JBAUMA010000633.1:0-2152 GCA_049578485.1 Specibacter sp. | reverse complement strand
CTGGCCCCCTCATTTTGGCACACGGGGTGGTCACGGCCGGAATTTTTCCTTGACAAGGATTGTCACGGGGTTAGGCTGGTGGTGATTGGGGCGCCATGGCCCCGTGGAGTGAAGGGAGGTGCCCGTGTCTATTTTTGACGACATCAAAGGCAAGGCAGCGGAACTGATCGACGGAAAAGAAGATCAGATCAAGGATGGCATCGAGAAGGCTGGCGACTTCGTTGACAGCAAGACCGGTGACAAGTTCAAGGATCAGGTCGATTCCGCCCAGCAGGCGGCTTCGAACTTCGTAGACGGAGCCAACAAGCCCGCCTCCTAGAGGTTCTCCCCTTCGCCTACGTTAGGCGTCAAGAGGGCGCCGGTCCCGCCGAGAGGCGGCACCGGCGCCTTTTGCCGTTCCCCTAACTAAACCCGGGGCGGGAACTACCGCACCGGCTGTGGTTCGGGGACCTTCGCCGCCTGGGCTTCCTGCGCCTCGCGGGCCAGGGCCGTCAAGCGGGAAACGGCACGGAAATACTTCTTCTGGTAGCCGCCGGTCATCATTTCCGGGGTGAACAAGGCATCCAGCGGCGCGCCGCTGGCCAGGATCGGCACGTCCTTGTCGTACAGGCGGTCGGCCAGCACCACAAACCGCAACGCCACCGACTGTTCGGTGATGGTGTGCACATCACGCCACACGACGGCGTCGATGCCCTCAAGCATTTGCCGGTAGCGGGACGGGTGCACGCCGGCCAGGTGGTCCACCAGGGTGGCAAAGTCGTCCACGGCCACTGTTTTGCCGTCAAACTCGCGCCGCATTGCGGCGTCGAGGTCGCTGTTGGCGATGGGTGCCGGCGGGGTGGGCAGCCCGCGGTGCCGGAAGTCCTCACCGTCAATGTGCAGGATCTCAAACTGGTCCGCCAAGACTTGGATCTCCCGCTTAAAGTCGACGGCGGCAAACCGGCCGTCGCCGAGGGAGCCGGGCAGGGTGTTGGAGGTGGCAGCCAGCTTCACGCCGGCGTCGGCCAGTTCACGCATCAGGCGGGACATCAAGACGGTGTCGCCCGGGTCATCGAGTTCAAACTCGTCAATGCACACGAGCTTGTAGCTGCTCAGCGCCTCCACGGTCTTGCGGAACGACAGCGCGCCCACCAGGTTCGTGTATTCCACGAACGTGCCGATGGCCTTGGGGCCCTCCACCTGGTGCCAGAGGGAGGACAACAGGTGCGTCTTGCCGACGCCAAACCCGCCGTCAAGGTAGATGCCGGCCCGCGACTCGGGCTTCTTGGCCTTGCCGCCAAAGAACTTGCGCAGCCCCGACGCCGGTTTGCGGGCAACGGTTGCGCCAAACTCGGACAAAACCCGCACGGCCTCGGCCTGGGACGGCTGCGAGGGGTCCGGGCGGTAGCTGGCAAAAGAGACCTCGCCAAAGCGCGGTGACGGGACAAATCCCTTTAGCAGTTCCTCCACCGACACTGCCGGTCGGCGGGTGGAAAGTTGCTCAACGTGTACCAACGACTATTCCGTTCATCAAGGGAAAGCAAAGAAATATAGCGGCGCCGCAAAAGGCCCCTGACCAAGAATACCCACTGGGATGTTGCCCCACGTTAACCAGCGGAAGTAAATGGGTCCGTCGATCGTTACTGTAGGAGAGAGGACACGGCGCCGCGGCTCGCCGCCACGCCATCACATCCACGGAAGGGATCCCATGCCTGTTGCAGTTGAATCCAATGAGAAGTTTGCCGCCTACGCCCACCCGGAGCGTCTGGTCTCCACCGAGTGGCTGGCCGAGGCACTGGCCAACGGTGCCACCAAGAACGGCGGCCTGGTGGTGGTCGAGTCCGACGAGGACGTGCTCCTGTATGAGACCGGACACATCCCCGGTTCGGTCAAGATTGACTGGCACACGGACCTGAACGACGACGTCACCCGGGACTACATCGACGGCGCCGCTTTTGCGCTGCTCGCCGCCGCCAAGGGGATCTCCCGCGACACCACCGTGGTGGTCTACGGCGACAAGTCCAACTGGTGGGCCGCCTACGCCCTGTGGGTGTTCACCTTGTTCGGCCATGAGGATGTCCGGCTGCTCGACGGCGGGCGCGACAAGTGGATTGCCGAGGGCCGGGAACTGTCCACCGAGACCACGGTCGCCACCCCGTCCGCCGGGTACCCC
>JBAUMA010000632.1:0-6264 GCA_049578485.1 Specibacter sp. | reverse complement strand
CCCGGCCCCCGTCGTGCCGGGGGCTGGTGGGATCAGGTGACCTTGGTCTCAAACGTGCCCGGCCTGGTGCCCGGCGCCAGCCGCCCGCGGTGCGGCACCGGTGCTCTCGCTGTTTGCCCCCCGACGGCTGCCGGCCCGAAGGGGAGGTTCGCCCATGGGTCCCAGCCCGGACGGATATACTTCAAAGCGTGCTTTCTGGACTGGTAATCGTAGACAAACCGCAGGGATGGACCAGCCACGACGTGGTTGGCCGAATGCGAAGGCTTGCAGGGACCCGAAAAGTGGGCCACGCGGGCACCCTGGACCCCATGGCCACCGGAGTCTTGGTGGTGGGCGTGAACAAGGCGACCCGCCTGCTGACGTACATCGTGGGCACCTCAAAGGTCTATGACGCCACCATTCGACTCGGCGCCACCACCATCACCGACGACGCCGAAGGCGAGACCACCCACACCGAGACGACGGCGGCCGTCACCGACGACGCCATCCGTGCGGGGGTGGCACCCCTGACCGGGCACATCAGCCAGGTGCCCAGCAGTGTCAGCGCCATCAAGGTCAACGGCGAACGCGCCTACGCCCGCGTGCGCTCGGGGGAGGAGGTCACGCTTGCCGCCCGGCCGGTGACCATCCACTTCTTTGACATCCATTCCATCCGCCGGGGGCAACTGGACTCGGGGGAGGAGTTCATCGACGTCGACGTCACTGTGGAATGCTCCTCAGGCACCTACATCCGGGCACTGGCACGCGACCTCGGCGCCGGGCTCGGCGTGGGCGGCCACCTGACGGCCCTGCGCCGCACCGGCGTTGGCCCCTATTCCCTGGAGCAGGCCCGTACGCTGGAACAGCTGGCCGAGAACTTGCAGATCCTTGACATTGCCGACGCCGCCCGCGCGCTCATGCCGGTGCGCGAGCTCAGCGCCGAGGAGGCCGTGGAACTGTCGTTCGGGCGCCGGATTCCCGCCAGCGCCGAGGGTACGCACACCACGGCGGCGCCCGCAGCGGCCTTCGCCCCCGACGGCACCTTGGTGGCCCTGCTCTCCGACTCGGGCAAGTACGCCAAACCCGTGCTCGTCTTCCCGCCGGACCCGGCACCGGCAACGCCCGGTGCACCCGTTTCGCCGGGGACCGCCGAATGACGGTTGACGGCTGGTTCTACGCCGGCCTGGTCGTGGGCCTGGCGTCCACCATCATCTGCGTCGTAGCCGCGGTGACGAAGAAGAAGCCCAACGACATCACGCTGCTGGCACTGGCCGCCGTCGAACTCTTTATCCTGGTGTACGCCGCGGCGTCCCTGTTCCGGCTCACTGCCGGCGGGGAACACCTGGCCGGCGCGGGCTGGGAGTTTTGGGGTTACATGTTCACCGCTGCCATGCTGCCGGTGGCCGGCTTCTACTGGGCCATGATGGAACGGACATTTTGGTCCAACTACGTCATGAGCGCCGTCGGAGTGACGGTGGTTGTCATGCTGGCCCGGATGGCTCAAATTTGGTACGGCACCAGCACCGCAGTGCAACACCTACAACCCGGAATTGGACAATGAAGAACACCACCACCCCCGCCACGGATGCCCCGACCCCCGGGCGCACCACGGGAGCCGGCCGGCTCCTGATCACCGTCTACGGTGTCTTTGCCATCTCCGCCAGTGCCCGTGCCGGCTTCCAGATCGCCACGCAGTTTGGTGAAGCACCGGTGGCGTACCTGCTCTCCGCCTTCGCCGCCGTCGTGTACATCGTGGCCACCATTTCGCTGGCCCGCCCCGGCCACAAGTGGGCCGTGGCGGCCACCGCCGCCATCTGCATCGAGCTGCTGGGCGTGCTGGTGGTGGGTGCCCTGAGCCTCTTTGACTCCGGCGCCTTCCCGCACGCCACCGTATGGAGCATGTTCGGCAAGGGCTACGGCTATGTGCCGCTCATCCTGCCCCTGGTGGGCCTGTGGTGGCTTTACCGGCACCGCACGGCGGCACGGCAATGAGCGCACCGGCCCTGGAGCGCACGACGCCGAACCCGGCCTTGAGTGACGGCCTCACCTCCCTGCGCCGGTTTACCGTCGACGATGCGTCCGCCTATGCCGCCATCCACCGCGATCCGCTGAACGTGAAGTGGACCGGCTCGGAAGGCGGGATGAGCGTGGGGCGTGCCGTCGAACTGATCGAGGGATCGATCGCCCACGGCTGGAACGAGGCGTCGTCGCTGCGGTTTGCCATCACGGCCGGTTCACCCGAAAACGTGGTGGGCACCATCAGCCTGCATGACATCTTCCGTGCCGACGACGGCGGAGGTGCCGCATCAGTGGGCGTCAAGCTCACGGAAGCCGGACGCGGCCATGGTCATGCGGGCCGGGCTGTGGAGCTGCTCTGCGGCTACGGTTTTGGCACCCTGGGCCTGGACCTGCTGCACTGGCGGGCCACCGTGGGCAACGACGCCAGCCGAAAGCTGGCCGAACGGGCGGGCTTCGTGCTGGCCGCCGAGATTCCCGGCATGGGGCATGTCGACGGGCAGCTTGCCAACGGCTGGATCTTCACCCAAAGCGCGCAGGCCTGGCAGCAACGCGCCGACTCGGCCGCGGCCGCCGCCTCCGCCGTGCTGGACGTGGTTCCCGTGGTGCCGTGCCTCAGCGACGGGACCGTGGTGCTGCGCACCTTGCGCGATGCCGATGCCGAGCAATTGGTGCTTAACTGCGTGAACGAAGACGCCGTCCGCTGGACCACCGTCCCGCTGGGCTACACGCTCGAACATGCCGCCTACTTCATCAACACCATCACCGCCGACGGCTGGCGCAACGGCGATGTCCTCACGTTCGCCGTCGCGGATCCGGCCACGGACATGCTCCTTGGCACGGTGGACCTGCAGTGCAAGCATCCGGGCGCCGCATCCATCGGCATCAACTTTGGCCCGCATGCCCGGGGCACCGGTGCCGCCGAGAAGGCGGTCCGGCTCGCTGCCGACTACGCCTTCAACGAACTGAACCTCAGCTTCCTGCACTGGCACGCGCTGGCGCCCAACTGGGGCAGCCGCAAATTGGCATGGAAGCTCGGCTTCACCTTTGACGGGGAAATTCGCGGCGACTATGACGATCGCGGCACCCCGGGCGACCGGTGGATCCTGTCCCTGGCGGCTGGCGATCCGCGCGCGCCACAGGGCCCCTGGACCGGACCGGCGCCGCTAAAGCGGTAACCTAGGACAAGTCTTTCCCCAGGCAGCAAGTCACGAACGTAAATTGGTGAGGTAATCGGTGCACATTTGGAACTCCCTGGACCAGGTTCCCTCCGGGTTCGGCCCCTGCGTGGTCACCCTGGGAAACTTTGACGGGCTGCACCGCGGGCACCAGGAGGTGCTGGGACAGGTGCGCGCCGAAGCCGCACGGCGCAAAGCTCACTCGGTGGCGCTGACGTTTGACCCGCATCCGGCCCTGGTACACAGGCCCGAAACGGCCCCCGGGCAGATCATGGGCCTGGCCGACAAGCTCGACGCCATGGAAAAACTCGGCCTCGACGGCGTCCTGGTGGTGCCCTACACCCTGGACTTTGCGCAACAGACACCCGAAGAGTTCGTCCGCAACGTCTTTGTCGACACCCTTGGCGCCTGTGCCGTGGTGGTGGGCCACGACGTCAGGTTCGGCAAGGGCAACACCGGGGACCTCGCCACCATGGTGGCCCTGGGCACCCAACTGGGCTTCGACGTCGTCGTGGTCAACGATGAAGGCCACGACCGCCGCTGGTCCTCGACCTGGGTGCGAGAGGCCCTGGAGAAGGGCGACGTCGACACGGCCGCCCAGGTTTTGGGCCGTTGGCACAGCATGAGCGGGGAAGTGGTGCACGGCGCCGCCCGGGGACGCGACCTGGGATTCCCCACGGCCAACCTGTCGCCCGACGCCTGTGGCAGCATTCCCGCCGACGGAATCTACGCCGGCTGGCTGACCGATGAGGCCGGCCACCGCTGGCCCTCGGCCATCTCGGTCGGATCCAACCCGACCTTTGAAGGTGTCAGTCGACAGGTGGAGGCCTTCGTCATCGACAGGCCCGAGGAGCCCGTCGAGGCGTTTGACCTCTACGGCCAGCACGTCGTGGTGGAGTTTGTGAAACGGCTCCGCGGCATGGTCGCCTACACCGGCCCGGAGGCTCTCATCGAACAGATGCACCACGACGTGCAGGAAAGCCGCGACATATTGCGGCAGGCGCCGCTGAGGCCTTCATCACCCGCTTCGACTTAACGCTCTCTTCTGCCGTAAACTAGGTACTTGAATCCGGCTGCAGTCCGTGGTGGCTGGATTCTGCCGTGTGCCGGGGTTTCCCCGGGGCCCGGTGACACCACGTTCACGGCACATACAAGGAGTTACTTGTGGCACTTGAAGCCGCTGTAAAGCAAGAAATCATGCAGGCATTTGCAACCAGCGAAGGTGACACTGGTTCGCCTGAGGTCCAGATCGCGATGCTCTCACGACGCATCTCCGATTTGACCGAACACCTGAAGATGCACAAGCACGACCACCACACCCGCCGCGGCCTCATGGGCCTGGTTGGTCGCCGTCGTCGCCTGCTCGGCTACCTGAAGGACACCGACATTGCACGCTACCGTACGCTCATCGAGCGCCTCGGCCTGCGTCGCTAGTAGGACCGTGAGGCGGCCTCTCCCAGATACGGGGGAGGCCGCCTTTCACAGTGTTGACACCGGTAGTGTTGACCCTGTGCCGGTGCATTCGCCGCCGGCACACCACTTGAACCAAGGAAACTGACCCTACTGCCGCGCATTCGCGGTCCTCGGTAGTGGTTTCCGGGAACAAGCCCGTGCTGCGCCCCGTGCAGCAGCCGGCTTGAGCCCGTGGACCTCGATCGAAGACCGGGTGTAGTACAGCCCTCCACAGCACCATTCGGTGGAGAGTCTGGGATGGTGGCGGGCATTTCCTGGCCAAGTATGCAAGTACACCTACAAAGAAATGGAGGTGACTCTCTATGGAGGGTCCCGAGATTCAGTACGCAGAGGCCGTTATTGACAACGGCCGTTATGGCAAGCGCGTTATCCGCTTTGAGACCGGCCGCCTCGCCCAGCAGGCAGCTGGCGCCGCGACGGTTTACATCGACGAAGACACCGTTCTGCTGTCGGCCACCACGGCCGGCAAGCACCCGCGTGAAGGCTTCGACTTCTTCCCGCTGACCGTTGATGTGGAAGAGCGCATGTACGCCGCCGGCCGCATCCCGGGCAGCTTCTTCCGCCGCGAAGGCCGCCCCTCGACGGAGGCCATCCTGGCCTGCCGCCTGATGGACCGCCCGTTGCGCCCCGCCTTCGTGAAGGGCCTGCGCAACGAAGTGCAGATCGTTGTCACGGTTCTGGCAATCAACCCGGACGTTCTCTACGACGTGGTGGCCATCAACGCCTCCTCCATGTCCACGCAGCTCTCCGGCCTGCCGTTCTCCGGCCCGATCGGTGGCGTTCGCGTTGCCCTCATCGACGACGGAAAGGGCCCGCAGTGGGTTGCCTTCCCGAAGCACTCCGAGCTGGAAAACGCCGTGTTCAACATGGTGGTTGCCGGCCGCGTTGCCGGTGACGACGTCGCCATCATGATGGTGGAAGCCGAAGCTACCGAGAACTCCTGGAACCTCATCAAGGAACAGGGCCACCAGGCCCCCACCGAAGAGGTTGTCGCCGAGGGCCTGGAAGCGGCCAAGCCGTTCATCAAGGCACTGTGCGAGGCCCAGGCCGACCTGGCCGCCCGCGCCGCCAAGCCCACGGTTGAATTCCCCGTGTTCCTTGACTACGAGGACGACGCCTTCGCCGCCGTCGACGCCGCCGCCGCAACCAAGCTGGCAGCAGTGTTCTCGATCGCCGACAAGCAGGATCGTGACAACGCCTCCGACGCCTTGAAGGACGAGACCATCGCCGCCCTGGCAGCCGACTTTGAGGGCCGTGAGAAGGAGCTGTCCGCAGCATTCCGCTCGGTCACCAAGCAGGTCATCCGCCAGCGCATCCTCACCGAGCAGGTTCGCATCGACGGTCGCGGCCTGACGGACATCCGCCAGCTCACCGCCGAGGTTGAAGTTCTGCCTCGCGTGCACGGTTCAGCCATCTTCGAACGCGGCGAGACCCAGATCCTGGGCGTCACTACCTTGAACATGTTGAAGATGGAACAGCAGATTGACTCGCTGAGCCCGGTAACGCGCAAGCGCTACATGCACAACTACAACTTCCCGCCGTACTCCACCGGTGAAACCGGCCGCGTGGGCTCGCCCAAGCGCCGCGAAATCGGCCACGGCGCCCTGGCAGAACGTGC
>JBAUMA010000631.1:0-4697 GCA_049578485.1 Specibacter sp. | reverse complement strand
CGGCCAAGGGCAACATCGGCATCTGCACCGGCACCTCGGGCCCCGCAGGCACCGACATGATCACCGGGCTCTACGCAGCCTGGGCCGACTCCGTGCCGATCCTGTGCATCACCGGCCAGGCCCCCGTCGCCAAGCTGCACAAGGAAGACTTCCAGGCCGTGGACATCGAGACCATTGCCGCTCCGCTGACCAAGATGGCCATGACCATCAAGGAGCCCGGCCAGGTCCCCGGCGCCTTCCAGAAGGCCTTCTACCTGATGCGCTCAGGCCGTCCGGGCCCGGTCCTGCTGGATTTGCCCATCGACGTCCAGATGGCCGAGATTGAATTCGACATTGACGCCTACGAGCCGATGACCCCGAGCAAGCCCGCTGCCACGCGCAAGCAGGCCGACAAGGCCCTGGACATCCTGCTGGCCGGCAAGCACCCCCTGATCGTTGCCGGTGGCGGCGTCATCAGCGCCGAAGCCTCGGACCGCCTGGTGGAACTGGCAGAACTGCTCTCCATCCCCGTCATCCCCACCCTGATGGGCTGGGGTTCCATCCCGGATGACCACCCCCTGATGGCCGGCATGGTTGGCCTGCAGACCTCGCACCGCTATGGCAACGCCACCTTCCTGGAGTCCGACGCCGTCATCGGCATCGGCAACCGCTGGGCCAACCGCCACACCGGTGGCCTGGACACGTACACCAAGGGCCGCAAGTTCGTCCACGTCGACATTGAGCCGACCCAGATCGGCCGCGTGTTCTCCCCGGATTTGGGCATCGTCTCCGATGCCGGCGCGGCCCTGGACATCCTGCTCGAGGTGGCCCGCGACCGCAAGGCAGCCGGCACCGTGCCCGACTACACCGCCTGGGCCGACTCCTGCGCCGCCCGCAAGGGAAGCCTGCAGCGCAAGACCCACTTCGACAACGTGCCCATGAAGCCGCAGCGCGTCTACGAGGAAATGAACACGGCATTCGGCCAGGACACCACCTACGTCTCCACGATCGGCCTGTCCCAGATTGCCGGCGCGCAGATGCTGCACGTCTTCGGCCCGCGCCGCTGGATCAACGCCGGCCAGGCTGGCCCCCTGGGCTGGACCGGCCCGGCAGCCTTGGGCGTTGTCCGCGGCAAGCCCGGCGAGACCGTCGTCGCGCTCTCGGGTGACTACGACTTCCAGTTCATGATCGAGGAACTGGCCGTCGGCGCACAATTCAACCTGCCGTACATCCACGTCGTGGTCAACAACTCCTACCTGGGCCTGATCCGCCAGTCCCAGCGCGGCTTCAAGATGGATTACCACGTCTCCCTGGCGTTCGAGAACATCAACTCCCCCGAGACCAACGGCTACGGCGTGGACCACATCAAGGTTGCCGAGGGCCTGGGCTGCAAGGCCATCCGTGTTGAGCGCCCCGAGGACATGGCTGCCGCCTTCGCCGAGGCCAAGCGCCTCATGGCGGAGTTCAAGGTTCCCGTGGTTGTTGAGGCCATCCTGGAGAAGGTCACCAACATCTCCATGGGCACCGAGTTGGACAACGTCACCGAGATCGAGGACATTGCCGAGTACGCCACGGATGCGCCCACCGCCATCCTGACGCTGCAGGGCTAGGAAGAAGAGCATGCGAGTCATCCTCGCCCCTGACAAGTTCAAGGGTTCCTTGTCGGCACCGGATGTTGCCCGGTACCTGGCGGAAGGGCTGCGTTCCACGCATGCCGTCCTGGACATTGAACTGATGCCGGTGGCCGACGGCGGCGAAGGCACGGTTGACGCCGTGGTCGCCGCCGGATTCACCCGGGTCAGTACCACGGTCCAGGGCCCCACCGGGCAGGCCGTGCAGGCCGACTTTGCCGTTCGCGGCACAGTCGCAGTGATTGAAATGGCCGCAGCCTCGGGCCTTGCAGTCCTCCACGAGGGCCGCATGTCACCGCTCGGGGCAAGCACCTTCGGCACCGGCCAGCTGGTCAAGGCCGCGCTGGACCACGGTTGCACCGAAATTGTCCTGGGTGTGGGCGGCAGCGCCACCACAGACGGCGGGGCCGGCATGCTGGCCGCACTGGGGGCAACGTTCAAGGACGCTGCCGGGCGGCACCTGCCGCCCGGCGGCGGCGCCCTCTCCACTGTGACGAACATCGACCTTGTCGGCCTTGACCCCCGCATGGGCGGCGTGACGTTCACGCTGGCCAGCGACGTCGACAATCCGCTCCTGGGTCCCGACGGTGCGGCCGCCATTTTTGCCCCGCAAAAGGGCGCCACGGCCGAACACGTCACCCACTTGGAAAACGCCCTGGAGCGTTACTTCCGGATCATGGCAAATGCCCTGGGCATGGCCGCCGTGGATGCCATCGACGCCCCCGGTTCGGGGGCTGCCGGCGGCACCGGCTACGCCGCCTTGGCCGTCTTGAACGCCAAGCGTCGCCCGGGCATTGAGGTCATTCTTGGACTGACGGGCTTGGCCGAGAAGATCCATGGCGCAGGTTTGGTCATCACCGGCGAAGGCAGCCTGGATGAACAAAGCCTCTTCGGCAAGGCACCCATGGGTGTGGCGTCGGCGGCCCGCGCGGCGGGCGTTCCGGTGGTGGCCGTCTGCGGTCGCACCACCTTGGATGCCGCCACCTTGCTGGGTGCGGGTTTTGCCCACACCCACGCCCTGACAGATATTGAACCAAACACCAGCCTCTGCATGGAGAACGCCGGTACCCTGCTCGCCGAGATCGGGGCACGCATTGGCACCGAACTCGCCGGCACCGGCCACGAACAGGAGAATTCCTATGTCTAGCAACGCAGAAACGAACGAGCACGGCGGCGACTTCGATCTCGTCATCCGCGGCCAGCGCGTGCTCACCACCGCCGGAATCGTCCCCCGTGAGGTGGGCATCCGCGACGGTGTGGTCATTGCCCTGGAGCCTTTCGGCAACAACCTCTCCGGTCGCGAGACCATTGAACTGGCCGACGATGAAACCCTGATCCCGGGCCTGGTCGACAGCCACGTGCACATCAACGAGCCCGGCCGCACGGACTGGGAAGGGTTCGCCTCGGCAACCCGCGCCGCAGCCGCCGGCGGTGTCACCACCGTCATCGACATGCCCTTGAACAGCATCCCCGCCACGACCAATGTCGATGCGCTCGAGTTGAAGCGCAGCGTTGCGCTCGACCAGGCCTTTGTCGACGTCGGATTCTGGGGCGGCGCCATCCCCGGCAACAAGGCGGACCTGCGCCCGCTGCACGACGACGGCGTCTTCGGCTTCAAGTGCTTCCTGCTGCACTCCGGAGTGGACGAATTCCCGCCGCTTGACGCGGACGAGATGGAAATCGACATGGCCGAGCTGAAGTCCTTCGACTCCATGATGATCGTCCACGCCGAGGATTCCCGCGCCATTGACCGCGCCCCCACCGCCGAGGGCGACCACTACGACAGGTTCCTGGCCTCCCGCCCCCGCGGCGCAGAGAACCTGGCGATCGCCGAGGTCATCGAACGGGCCCGCTGGACCGGGGCGCGGGCACACATTCTGCACCTGAGCTCCTCCGACGCCCTGCCCATGATTGCCAGCGCCCGCCGCGACGGCGTGAAGCTGACGGTTGAAACGTGCCCGCACTACCTGACGCTCATGGCCGAGGAAGTACCCAACGGCGGCACCGCGTACAAGTGCTGCCCGCCCATCCGTGAAGCCTCCAACCGGGAGCTGCTTTGGCAGGGCCTGTTGGACGGCACGATCGACTGCATCGTCACCGACCACTCCCCCAGCACGCTGGATCTGAAGGACCTCACGAACGGTGACTTCGCCGTCGCCTGGGGCGGTGTTTCCTCCCTGCAGTTGGGGCTTTCCCTGATCTGGACCGAGGCCCGCCACCGTGGCATCCCCCTGGAGCAGGTCATCAAGTGGATGTCCACGGCCACGGCCGACCTCGTCGGACTGCACCGGAAGGGCAAGCTGGCCCCCGGTTACGACGCCGACTTCGCCGTGTTTGCCGCCGACGACGCCTTCGTGGTTGACGTGAAGAAGCTCAAGCACAAGAACCCGATCACCCCCTACGACGGACGCGCGCTCTCCGGCGTCGTCCGCCGCACCTTCCTGCGCGGGCAGGAAGTCGACTTCATCAAGCCCACCGGCAAGTTGTTGCGCCGCGGTGAGATCACGGTCGAACGGGCGGCGCATGCCTGATTCGTTCATCCTCCCCGCCCTCGGCGAAAGCGTCACAGAGGGCACCGTCACCCGCTGGTTCAAGGCCGTCGGTGACACCGTGGCCATTGACGAGCCGCTCGTGGAGGTTTCCACGGACAAGGTCGACACCGAGATCCCCTCCCCGTTTGCCGGCACGCTGCTGAGCATCCTGGTGGGCGTGGACCAAATGGCCGAAATAGGCTCCATCCTGGCCGTCATCGGCACCTCGGTGGTCGAGCCTGTCGAGACCCCGGTGGTCGAAACCCCCGCGGTCGAGCCCGTCGGAAAACCGGCAGATGGGTCCCCGGCAGACCGGAGTTCCCTCAGCGGGTCCCCCGAGCGCGAGGGACCCGCTGCGAGCTTGCGAGCAGTGGGAGCGCTTGGGGACTTTCCGGCCAATCGGCCGCAAGCGGCCTCGGCCTCCCTGACGCCGCTTTCGGAAACCCCGGCTCCGCCGGTGGTCGAGCCTGGGGCGCGGCTGGGGAGCGAGACCGGATTTCGACAAGCTCAATCACCGGTGGCGGAGTCCGGCTACGTCACGCCGATGGTGCGCAAG
>JBAUMA010000630.1:0-2254 GCA_049578485.1 Specibacter sp. | reverse complement strand
GCGCAGCAGACGTGCGCCTGGCCAGTGCCGACGCCAAGTTCAGCGTCCGGGAGGCGCGGCTGGCCATCGTGGCCGACGTCGGCAGCCTGCAGCGCCTGGGCGGGATCATCGGCGAGGGACACCTGCGCGAGTTGGCGCTGACCGGCAAGGACATCAACGCAGCGCGTGCCGAAAGGATCGGCCTGGTCAACGACGTGTACCCGGACCAGGAAACGCTCATGGCAGCGGCCCTGGAGATGGCAGGGGAGATGGCCGCCAACTCGCCCTTGGCCGTGGCAGGCACCAAGGCCGTGCTCAACGAGGACCGGGAGGAACGCATTGAGCGCGGGCTCCGGCACGTGGCCCTGTGGAACGCGGCGTTCCTGCACAGCGAGGACCTGGTGGAGGCCGTCACGGCACTGGCTGCGCGCCGGCCGGCGGTGTTCCACGGAAAGTAAGCCCCATCCCATTTCAAAGTCAACGACGATTTTTGCAAAGGAGTCCCCATGTACCTGACCCAAGGGTTGCATCGTGCATTGCAGGCCACCCCCAACGCCTCCGCCACGATCTTCAAGGACCGTGTGCGCAGCTACGCCGAGCATGCCGAGCGAATCGCCCGGTTCGCTGGCGCCTTGCAGAAACTGGGCGTGGAGGCCGGCGACAGGGTGGGCATCTTGTCGATGAACAGCGACAGGTTCGCCGAGTACCTGCTGGCCGTGCCGTGGGCCGGGGCTGCCGTGAACCCCGTCAACATCCGGTGGAGCCCGGCGGAGATCGCCTATTCGATGAAGGACTCGGACACCCGCGTGCTGCTCATCGATGACGCGTTTGTGCCCATGGCGGCTTCGCTGCAGGAGTTGGCGCCCGGGTTGGCAACCCTGATCCACTGCGGCGACGGCCCAACACCTGCGGGCATGCTTTCCTATGAGGAGTTGGTGGAGGGCAGCGAACCGGTGGAGGACGCATACCGTGGCAGCGACGATCTGGCCGGCGTGTTTTACACAGGAGGCACCACGGGGTTCCCCAAGGGCGTCATGCTCAGCCACACGAACTTTGTCACCTCCGGGCTGGGCACTGTCGCCACCGGGGAGCTGCTGCAATCGGGTGCCCGGCTGCTCCACGCCGCACCCATGTTCCACTTGGCCGACCTCGCCGCCTGGTGCGGGCTGGTGGTCCTGGGCGGCACGCACATCATGGTGCCGTACTTTGAGCCGGTGTCAGTGCTGCAGGCGATTGCGGAACACCGCCCCACGGATGTCCTGCTGGTGCCCACCATGGTCCAAATCCTGGTGGACCACCCGGAGGCGGGCAACTTCGATCTCTCCTCCCTCAAGCGGATGCTGTACGGCGGCTCCTCCATTTCCGAGGGCGTGCTGAACCGGGCCAAGGCGCGCTTCCCCGGCCTGCGCCTGACCCAGGCCTACGGGCAGACGGAGGCGTCGCCGGTCATTACACTGCTGCTGCCGGACGACCACCACGGCATGCCCATGCGCTCGGGCGGGCGGGCCGCGCCGCACAGCCAGGTGGCCATCCTGGACTTGGACGGGAAAGAGGTTGCCCTGGGGGACGTTGGCGAAATCTGCACCAAGGGGGCCCATGTCATGCAGGGCTACTGGAACAACCCCGAACAGACCGCCCAGGCCCTGCGAGGTGGCTGGCTGCACACGGGCGACCTGGGCTACCTCGATGCCGAGGGCTTCGTCTATGTGGTGGACAGGCTTAAGGACATGATCATCACGGGCGGTGAAAACGTGTACTCGGCCGAGGTGGAAAATGCCCTGAGCAAACACCCCGCCGTAGCATCCTCCGCGATCATCGGCGTCCCCGATGACGCCTACGGCGAGCGCGTGCACGCCGTAGTGGTGCTGGCCCCGGGCGCGTCGGCCACGGCGGAAGAGCTGGCCGCCTTCTGCAGGGACCACATTGCCGGGTACAAGGTGCCGCGCAGCTTTGAGTTTGTGCCGGCGCTGCCCATGTCGGGTGCCGGTAAGATCCTCAAGCGCGAGCTGCGTGAACACCATGCCGGTGCAGCGCCACAGGTGGCGGCCCCATGATCACCGTCACCGGAGACCTGCAGTTCAAGGCCTGGCAGGAAAAGGCCATGCCACCCGTGGAGGAGGTTCGCCCGGGCGTCTGGTCCATTCCCGTGCCATTCCCGGGCAACCCCATGCGCTACACCTTGGCGTACCTGTTGAAGGGCGACGGCGAGGCCGCCTTGGTGGACCCTGGCTGGGACAGCGATGAAGGGTGGGATGCACTGGTGGCGGGGTTGGCA
>JBAUMA010000629.1:0-1723 GCA_049578485.1 Specibacter sp. | reverse complement strand
CGGAAGGACAACACGAGGTTCATGACGCCGCCGGCAGCGGCTTGGGGGGACGCGACGGGCAGGCTCACGCGCACGCACAGCAGCTGCCGGCCGCCGCCGGAGTGGGCCGGCAGCGGCTGCGGGGTGCCGAAGGATGCGGCAGCGTTGGGGGCGCCGGTGTAGAGGGCCGTGGAAGGGTCAAGCGCCTGGTTGGACTTGCAGGCTGCGGCATCGGCGATGGCATGGATGGTCAGGACGGCGGCCGCGGCCAAGGCGTTGTCCGCCGCGGACCGAACGGGGGGCGCCGTCGATGCTCCGTGGAGCGTGTACGCAAGATCGGTGGTGCCGCCGTTGCTGATGGTCAGCGGTGCCTGGGCAAATCCGCCGGGCACCAGCGCCGTCGTGTCGAGTTCGGTGAAGGCGTGGCTTGCCTCGGCCTTCGTGCCATCACCGGCCAGCAGCACCAGGATTCCCGTGGTCACGGTTCCAGCCTGGACGGATCCCTGGGCACGCCAAAGCGCGGCCGTGCCTTGGGCTCCCGAGAGGAGCACCACCAGCACGGCCGCGGCAAGGGCGGCCTTGAGCCTTGCGGACATGTCGCGGACCAGGTTGTCCCCGCCTGTCTAGGGGCGTTCCTGGTTCAGGGTCAGTGCCAGGTTGTTCAGGTCAATGGCCTTGTCCATGGTCGCCGGAAGCGTGTCACCGGCAGCCGTCCCCTTCTTGAAGGCGACAGTGATGGTGACGGGCACGGCGTAGCTGCCCGGTGCCGTGAAGGAGACCACGTCGCCGGCCACGGAGACGTTGGGACCGGTGGCCGTGGCCGCCAGTGTCACGGTGACGTCGTCCTGGAGGGCGACCGGGATTGCACCCAGCGTGCCGACCGTGAGCGCGCCCTTGAGGTTCTTGCCGTCGGCGGAAATCGTCACCGTCTGGCTGAACTTGACCGTGTCACCGGGAACAATGTGTGCCGTTGCCGGCTCGAAGGTGGCGTTGGCCGGAAGGACATCGGGGCTGATGTCGGTCCAGGTCCCCGGCGCAGCGGTGCTCAGGGTCAGGTGGCCGGTGGTCACGGTGCCGGCGCCAATGGTTCCGGTGCCCTGCCACAGGGCGAATGTGCCGGCCCCTCCCAGCAGCAGTGCACCGGCAGCGCCGGCGGCCAGGCTGGCTTTTAAGACCTTCTTCATGGGCTTCCTCACGGTAAATTCGTGCCCCCAACAGGCATCACTCACCACTCAAGCCCAAATCCCCAAAAGATGCACCATATCAACTGGCCCATTCCAAGGGCCAACCGGCCATTGTTTTACTGCCGGATCGTTAGGTGGCCAGCTGGTAGCCCACCCCGCGCACGGTCTTGATCCAGCGCGGGTCCCGCGGATTGTCACCCAGCTTGCGGCGCAGATTGGCCATGTGGACCTCAATGGTCCGCTCATCGGCGTCGTTGATGTAGCCCCCAACGTCGTAGGCCTCACCCCTGAGGCGGCGGACCAGCTCGGCCTTGGTGCGGACCAGCTTGCCGCTTTCCATCAGGGCCAGCAACAGGTCAAATTCGGTGCGGGTCAAGTCCAGTTCGGCGCCGTCCACGTCCACGGACCGGGTGGAGCCGTTGAGCCGCAGGCCGCTGTGGACCAGCGTGCCCGGCTCGGACGCGTCCCCCCGGGCGGCGGCCGGCTCCGGCGCCTGCCCGGCAGCCTCCGCCCGGAGTGACGACGGTGGCCCGGCCGCCGGGACAGGGGCGGCCCCGGCG
>JBAUMA010000628.1:0-2558 GCA_049578485.1 Specibacter sp. | reverse complement strand
CTTCCAAGCTGGTGGTCAACGCCCGTGCGGCCGGCCCGCGCCTCGGCAAGAACGTGCAGCAGGCCATCAAGGGTTCCAAGAGCGGCGACTGGTCCGTCACCGACGGTGTTGTCACCGCGGGCGGACTGGTGCTGGAACCGGCCGAATACACGCTGGAAACCGTGGTGGCGGAGGCCTCCGACGGCGCGCAGTCGGCCGTTGCCATGCTGCCCGGCGGCGGCTTCGTGGTGCTCAACACCGCGGTGACGGCCGAACTTGAGGCCGAAGGAACCGCACGCGACATGGTGCGCGCCGTCCAGCAGGCCCGCAAGGATGCCGGGCTGAACGTCAGCGACAGGATCCGCACCATCATCAGCGCCCCGCAGGACGTGGTGGACGCCCTCCACGCCAACGCGGACCTGGTGAAGAAGGAAACCCTCACGCTCACCCTCGAACTCATCCCGGGTGACGTGGACACGACCATCACTGTTGAACGGACACTGGCATAAATGACTACTGAACACGACGAATTCTCCGTCGAGAGCGTCTACGCCGAGCTCCTGGGCCGGGCCCCGGAAAACAAGATGGAACCCCGTCTTGCCCCGTTGTTCCGCGCCATGGACATCCTGGGGGAGCCGAACAAGGCGTTCCCGATCATCCACATCACGGGCACCAACGGCAAGACCTCCACGGCCCGCATGATCGAGGCCGGGTTGATCGCCCACGGCCTGCGCACCGGCCGCTACACCAGCCCGCACCTGACGCGTGTCACCGAACGCATCAGCATCGACGGTGCGCCGGTCGCCGATGAGACCTTTGTGCGGAACTGGGACGAGATCCGCCCATACCTGCAGATCGTCGACGCCGAGCTGGAGGCAGCCGGTGAAAACCGCCTGACCTACTTTGAATGCCTGACCATCCTCGCCTACGCCATCTTCGCGGACGAGCCGGTCGACGTGGCCGTTCTCGAAGTGGGCCTGGGCGGGATCACCGACGCCACCAACGTGGGCGACGGCCAGGTGGCAGTGGTCACCCCCATCTCCCTGGACCACATGGAGCTGCTGGGGGAGACCACCGGAGAGATCGCGCAGGAAAAGGCCGGCATCATCAAGGAAGGTGCGTTCCTGATCAGCTCCGCCCAGCCCGTGGATGCCGCACAGGTCCTGCTGGAACGCGCACAGCAGATGCACGCCCAGTACAGGTTTGAAGGCATCGAATTTGGTGTTGAATCCCGCCTCACCGCCGTCGGCGGGCAAATGTTGACCCTGCAGGGCCTGGCCGGACGCTACCCGGAGATCTTGCTTCCCCTGCACGGCGAGCACCAGGCCGAGAACGCCGCCGTCGCACTGGCCGCGCTGGAAGCGTTCCTGGGCGGGGGAGAAAAAGAGCTGAACCTGGACTTGGTCCAGGAAGGTTTTGGCAACGTCACCTCACCCGGCCGCCTCGAGGTGCTGCGTACGTCCCCGACCATCGTGGTCGATGCTGCGCACAACCCTGCCGGCATCGCCGCCAGCGCCGCGGCCCTGCAGGAGGCATTTGCCTTTAGCAAGCTCGTGGTGGTGCTCGGCGTCCTGGCGGAAAAGGACGCCGAGGAGATCCTGCGCTCCATCAAGGAGTCCTACGGTGAGGAGGCAGGGGAGATCTGCCTGACGCAGTCCAACTCACCCCGTGCCATCCCGGCCGCGGAACTGGCCGAGATGGCCGTCGACCTGGGCTGGGCTGAGGAGGACGTGCACATTGCCGAAAAGCTCGACGACGCCATCGAGTGGGCCGTGGAACGCGCCGAGGCGAACAACGATTTGGCCGGGGGAGTGCTGATCACCGGCTCCATCACCCTGGTCGGCGAGGCCCGCATCCTGCTGGGCCGGCCCGGTGAAAAGGAAGGTGCCTGAGCCATGGCGAAACTGACCAAGGCTCAGCGTGAGTGGCGCCCGGGCATGCCCAAAAAGCTGCGTTCCACCAAGATGATGTTTGCCTCCACCGTGCTGGTGCTCGAGGCGTTCGTGGCGCTCTTTGCCGGGCTGGCCGTCTTTGGGCTCAAGGACAAAAATCCTTTGTACCTCGTGGTGGCCGGCGTCCTGGCGGCCCTGCTGGTAGTTGCGTGCGCGTTCATCGGCAAGAAGTGGGGCCCGGCCGTTGGCTGGATCCTGCAACTGCTGTTGATCGCCGGCGGCTTTTGGGAACCTTCCATGTTCATAGTGGGTGTCCTGTTCGCCATCGCCTGGTGGTACGCCCTGCACGCCGGCGCCCGGATCGATCGCGAAAATGTGGTGCGGGCCCGCAAGCAGGCCGAGTGGGACGCCGCCCACCCAGACGCATGAATCCGGCGGTCGAGTGCGCCGAGACCGTAGACTGGTCACCAAACCCCAACAACCGAAAGTGAAACAACTGTGAGCATTGAGCGCACCCTTGTCCTGGTCAAGCCCGACGGCGTTGCCCGCAACCTTTCCGGCGCCATCCTGGCCCGGATCGAAGCTAAGGGCTACACGCTGGCCGAACTGAAGAAGGTCACCGCCACCCGCGAGCAGCTGGAGCAGCACTACGAGGAGCACGTGGGCAAGCCGTTCTACGAGCCGCTC
>JBAUMA010000627.1:0-1990 GCA_049578485.1 Specibacter sp. | reverse complement strand
GAGCAAAGGAGCACCGATCAACAGCAGCGCCGTGCGGATCTTGCCGAGGTTGCTGACCGGCAGGTTGGGGCTGCCCTTGAACAACACCCATGCGTTGATGAGCAGGATGATATCGGGGATCACGATGGAAAAGACCAACCAGGCCGGGGCGATCCGGGTTGCCACGAACGTGCTGGCAATCACGATCAGCGCCACGCGGTCGGCAACCGGGTCAAGCCACTTGCCAACCACGGAAATCTGGTCAAGCTTGCGGGCTGCATATCCGTCAATCCAGTCGCTCGATCCAAGGACCGCAAGCGTCAGTGTTGCCCAACCGTAGTGAAGCGTTGCCGTCTGCCACACAAACAGCGGAACCAGCAGGAACCGAAGCACCGTGATGATGTTTGGCACGGTCCAGAAGGTGGTCAGCTCTCGGTACTCAAAGTTTTCTCGCGTACCCGCGCCAATAATGCGCATGCATTCCACCCCCTTTCTGATCGGTGATCGTCGTCCGGCCGTGTTGCGGGCCAGACGGTTTCGGTTACCTGCCCGCGGCGCGGACGGGAACCTGTCCTCGGAACCTAGTTGCGGAAAAGCTTGCGCAGGAAGACGAAGAACATGGCCATGGAACCGGCCATGATGGCCAGCGGCTGCCACCGCTCGCGCAGCGCCTCTTTCGCGTTTTCGCCCTCGAGACCACTGAATTCAACAAGTTTTTCCGTGGCCGCTTCCACACCGTTGTTCAATTTCTCGGTTGCGACATCGCTCAGGTGGCGCACCTGGCTGGCAGCCTTGCCGATTCCCTCGCCCGCGGCGTGGGTTGCGTCGGAGATTTTCTCACCGATCTGCATCGGGACCTCGAGCTTCTGGCCAAGTCCGTCGCGGTGCAGGGCAATCTGCTCGCGGCGCTCCCTGGTGCGAATGATCAGTTCATCATGTGTGAGCTTCGGGGCCTTCGGCTTCTTTTCCTCGGTCCCGTCGTTTTCAGACTCTGCGGGAGTGGCCTTCTTCTCGC
Organism: Specibacter sp.; assembly: GCA_049578485.1. Classification (GTDB taxonomy): domain Bacteria; phylum Actinomycetota; class Actinomycetes; order Actinomycetales; family Micrococcaceae; genus Specibacter. The sequence continues at coordinate 996 of JBAUMA010000627.1, read as the reverse complement.
GCGGTTCATCAAGCGTCGAGACGTCGAAGGCACTGCCGTCTTTGAGAACGCCAATATCGTGACGGAAGCCGCGGATGGCCTCGTCGGGAACCAGCGGCATGGAGCTTTTGACACGCCATACGGCAAATCCGGCAAGAATTAGTGCCAACACGAGGAATCCGCCGGCGACCACCAGCGCGGCAAGCCACGGCGCCATGATCGTTCCGAGCCCCATGATCAGGGCAACCACCAGGGCAATGACCATGAAGGCCAACAACGCCACGGCAACGATGCCCGCACCGGCAGCGACACCTATGTGGATGCCCTTGGATTTGAGGATGTTAGCGGCAATTCGCGCTTCGTCGGCAATTTGGCTCGGAATCAAGTGGCGTAGGCCGCCGACCTGACCCCGAAGCGTTCGTGGCGTTGACCCGTACTGATCCTGCGTACTTGTCGAGTCCGTTCCAGACATGGTGTCTCCATTTCGTGTGGCCATAGCCCGGCCAGCTCAAACCAAAGCTATCACTCGAGCGCCCCCAATTCCCTCACCCTGAAGATGTACACCCAGGGTATGAGGTCGGATAAAGACAAGAATCCCCGTCCTCTGATGAGGACGGGGATTCTTATTTGCGCTCCTCCGACTGGACTTGAACCAGTAACCCTTCGATTAACAGTCGAATGCTCTGCCAATTGAGCTACGGAGGAAGGAAGCAGGTAAAACAATAGCAGAGGTTCCCGGGAATTCACAAACCGGCCATTCCCCACTTCAAAGCGCCGGCGATTTGGCCCAGGAATGGGAGTTTCAGACGAGGTTCCCCCTCCATGCATCGGACACATTCCCGAGGCCTCGCCCTCCCCAAAATATGCCGAAACCTAGCGCTTTTTTCGCGTTTCCATTACCGATTCAGCCAGGTCCAGCAGTTGCCTTGCAGAGGTTTTCCAGGAATAGCTTTGGGCCCGTTCCAGGGCTGCCGCCGACGCCGCACGCCATGCGTCAGGATTTGCGAGTTCCGTCAC
>JBAUMA010000626.1:0-2409 GCA_049578485.1 Specibacter sp. | reverse complement strand
CTACCAGCTCGCAGCCCTGACCAACCAAGCCCAAGCTGCCGGTGCCAAAATGGTCCTGGTCGGCGACCCAGCCCAATTGGACTCGGTCGACGCCGGCGGCGTCCTCGGCTGGATTGACCGGTGCGGCCATGCCGCTCGATTGACCACCATTCACCGCTTCAGCCACGCTTGGGAGCGCGAAGCCTCCCTGCAGCTGCGCAACGGGAACTTTGACGCCGTCACACAGTATCAACTGCATGGTCGAATCAAATCCGGGAACTACAGCGCCATGGCGAACGCCGCCTACGCCGGATGGAGCCAGGACCTGACCGCCGGCCTCAATTCCATACTCATCGCTCCGGACAACGACACCGTCAACGTCCTGAACCGCCGCGCCCAAGGTGACCGGATTACTGCCCGCATGGTCGATACCGCCCGCACCACCTTGCTCAGCGACGGTTCCCACGCCGGAGCGGGCGACGTCGTCCTCGCCCGCCGCAATGACCGCCGCCTCCTCGACAGCTCCGGCGAGTACATCCGCAACGGCGCCCTGCTGGTGATGACAAAAGCTCCCAACCGCTCTGGCAGCGCCTGGTTCAGACGGCTGGACACCGGTGCCACCCTTCGACTGGATGCCGGCTACCTGGCCAGCTTCGCAGAGCTGGGCTACGCGACAACCGCCCACCGTGCCCAAGGCATTACGGTCGATTCGAGTCATTCACTGGTCAGCGAAGGCCGACTCACCCGCGAGCTGTTCTACGTCAGCATGACACGCGGCAGGGATTTGAATACCGCCTACGTTGTGGAACCCGAGCCCGACGACACAGAAAGACTTGACCCGAACGATGTCCCCCATTGGCCCGAAATCCTGGGACAAATCCTCGCAGCGGAAGGTGCCGAACGGACTGCCCACGAAACCAGACAGCACCTGCTCGAGTCCACCGACACCCTTCAACAACTCGCTGCAGAACACGACTACCTCACCCAAATCACCGCCACCGCCCAACTCACACGCCTCCTCACACGCCACACCCCGGATACCGTCGCCGAATATCAGGGATCCCCGTCCTGGGGCCCTGCCGTGACCCTGTGGAAGAGGCTGTCCAGCATCAGCCCCCACCTGGCCGAACGCACCCTCCTGGACGCCCTCACCGCCGCAGGCCCCGTCAGGGATCGCGCTGCCATCCTCCACAGCCGGCTTGGTGCAGCCTTAGGTCCGCAGCGCTACGCCGACGGCCTGGTCCACCTCCACAGCGACCGCAAGGACGTCACCGCACTACTCAACCAGGTCGAGAACAGGATCTCTCGGCGCACCACCGCCGTCGCCTCCCAGGCCCTGACCTTGGACCAACCCTGGAAACAACAGCTGGTCCAACAACTCCACGATCCACACAAGCCCACCACCACCAAGCAGGTCCTGCGAGACGTTGCCGTCTTCCGGGACAGGTGGGGTGTCACGGATGAATCCCTGCCCCTCGGGCCGCAGACCAACTGGGAAGACCTCCAGATGGCCAACCACCGAAGCCGTATCGAAGCGTCCATCACAGAAGCCACTCGCGCAACCGCCGTCCCCACCGCAGTTCCGCAGCCGATCCGCGCGGCCACGACCACCAAGGTCCCCGGCATGAGCCTGTAGTCCGCAACCACGCCAAAGAAAAGGAGAAAGCGATGTCCCCGCAGTCAGAAGAGCAGATCCCGATCAGTGCCATCCACCAGGAATGGCTCACTCCGCAGGAGGTGTGCGACGAACTGCGCATCCCGCCCGCCACGTTCTACCAGTGGCGGTTCAAGCATGTCGCCCCCACTGTCCACAGAATCGGACGGCACCTACGCATCAACCGCGCCGACCTGGACGCATGGCTCAGCGAGAGAGAGGAACATTGATGAATACCGCACAACGACGGGCCGGCGGGCAATGCCATGGCTAGGCATCCACTCCCGTTGGAAACGTGGGGCAAAGTGCGCCGGACCAAGTTGGCCTCCGGCGGCTGGCGCGCATCTGCCCGGTACCGTGACTCGGATGGTGTCACCAGAACTGTTCAAGCCTTTGGGCCCAGCGGGGCCAGCGCGGAACGTTCCCTGATCCTTGGTCTCAAGGAACGCACCGTCAGCAATCCCGAGGGAGTTTCACGGGACATGCGCCTGAACGCGCTGGGCGAACTATGGTTCGCCGAGATGGAAGGAAGCGGCCGGGCCAGCCGGCAAACGATTGAAGGCTACCGCGACACCTACCGGCGCACCATCAGCCCCGCATTGTCGGGATTGATGCTACGTGAGCTCACCACGGGGCGGCTGGACCAATTTCTGAAGAAAGTGGCAGCAGAGCATCCAGCCACGGCAAGACATTCCAAGGTTGTCTTGGCAGGCATGCTGGGACTGGCCGTTCGCCAAGATGCCATTCCCAGCAATCCGATTCGCGAAGTCGCCGGA
>JBAUMA010000625.1:0-2482 GCA_049578485.1 Specibacter sp. | reverse complement strand
GTAGAACGCCGGCCGAAAGCGCGAACGCCGGCTTTCTTGTCGCTAAGCGGAGCGCTTGTCGGCTTCCTTGAGCGCCTTGCGGACGGCGCGGCCTCGGAGCATCATCGAGGTCATGTGGGCGATCAGGCCGACGCCGATGAACGGCAGGCCCACGAACGTCATGCCGGGTGTGGTCGTCATCGCCCCGATGATGATGATGACGATGCCCACGGCCGTCAGGGCCATGCCGCCAAACACGGCGTATTTGTAGGAGGCGGGCGCGGTTTCCCAGAATTCGTTAAGCACGGGCTAAGTCTACCGGCCGAGGGTCCCGAAACGAGCGAAGCGAGTTTTGGGAGGCCGGGAGACGCTACCGGCCGAGGGCCCCGGATGGGCCCACGGCCGCGAGGGCCCCGCCCCGAGCTTGCGAGCGGTGGGAGCGGCTGGGGAGAAGCGAGTTTTGGGAGGCCAGGAGACGCTACCGGCCGAGGGCCCCGTCTCGCCCACCGCACGGAGTGGCTGGCTTAGAAGAGCGATTCCTGAAGGGCCGGAACTTCCGTGCTGTACTCGCCGAAGCGGATCTTCCGCCCCTTGAGGGCAGCCAGATCCACCAGGAACGCAGCATCCGCCCCATCCACGCCTACCAGCCCGCAGCCGCCAACCATGGAGTCAAGGCGGAGGCCGTGCCCACCCGCATCCAGCGGCTGCGGATATGCAATCCGCGGGCCGGGACCTGTCACGTCGTCGGAAAACGCACTGCGTTCCCATTGCTCGGTTACTGTTTCAAATCCCTCCACCGGCAGGCCGGCCACATACTCCCGCACGACGGCGGCCATGGAGGAGTTGGTCTGCTCCAGATGCAGGGGCGGCCGGGGATGCAGCAGTGCGGCAAACTTGGCGGCGCCGCGAACGAACTGGGTGGGCGGCAAGTTGGCCGAGACGGCGTCCTCGAGGTGGCGCACCACCGAGCCGTCTCGGGCGCGGGCCACATACCGGGCCACCAATGCGCCCTGCTCGGCCAGGCGGGACCACTTGCTGCGGTCGGAGGCCGTGCCGACCTTCGTGGTGCCATCGGCGAACGTTGCGATGTACAGCCAGTGCGGCTGGGCCAGATACGCCTTGAGACCGGGCGGGGCAATCCCGCTGCGGTGGAAATCGTGCATGAACCGGAAATCGTCCCGGCCAAAACAGGGCCCGCACTGGTAGCCGCGTTCGGCCGCGGCATCCGTGGGGCACCGAAAGTGTTCGGAGTCCGTCGGTCCTTGGACGGTCGTGAACCCCAGGCAGTGCCGGGCGGGAACACCCGCTCCCGACTCCACCCAAAACCGCAGCCAAAGGCCGGCCGACAGCGGCAATCGGGCATCGCCGTCGTCAGTAGTCAGCGACAATGCGGGCCCGTCGACAGACCAAGAGACCCCGCGCACCAGCCCGCCGTCAGGCACGTGCCCGAAGTCGTCTGAAGCCGGGGATTGGGCCCCGGGAGCGGCTTCGGGCGCCCGCGAAGCGGGCGGGGCCCCTATCCCCGGCGAAAGACGACGTTCGTCCACGAGCTAGACGGCAGGCTGGACGCCGTACGCCACGGCCAGCTTCATGATCTTCTCGGCGCGGCCCAGTCGGGGAAGGTCGGAGCCGTCGCGGATGACGCCGCCGCGGGCATTGAAGTCGTTCATGAAGTCGGTGGCCCAGGCGACGTCGGTCGGGGTGGGGCTGATGACCTCGTTGATGATGTTGGTCTGGTCGATGGCCAGGCACAGCTTGCCGGTCATGCCCATCGAGACGGTGATGGCCGACTGCTCGCGCAGGATCGGGTGGTTGGTGCCGACGGTGGGCCCGTCGATGGGGCCGGGCAGGTTGCCCACGCGGCTGGCGACGACCAGCTTGGCCCGCGGGTAGGCCATGGCTTCGCGGTCGGCGGCCATGCCCGTGTCGCGGCGGAAGTCACCGGAGCCGAAGGCCAGGCGGAAGGCGCCCTCGGCCTTGGCGATGTTGTTGGCTTCCTCGATGCCGACGGCGGATTCCACCAGGGCCAGCACGCGGGTCTTGCCGTCAAGGCGGTGGTAGGTCTCCTTGACCTGCTCCGCGTTTTCGGTCTTGGCCAGCATGACGCCGAGCAGGTTGGGAATGTTGCGCAGTTCCGCGACGTCGTCGGCCCAGAAGTTCGAGTGGACGTCGTTGATGCGAACCCATGCCTGGCCGCCGTTGCGGAGCCAAGCGATGACGTCGGCGCGCGCGGCGTCCTTCTTCTTGGGGTCCACGGCGTCTTCAATGTCGAGCACGATGGCGTCGGCACGGGAGTTCGCGGCTTCGTCAAAAATCTCCGGGCGCGTGGCCGGGACCAGCAGCCAGGAACGGGCGATTTCAGCCGGGATGTTGCGCGTGCGGGGGGACTTGGAGGAGGCGTCGCTACCGACAGAACTAGACATGCTTCTACCGTATACGGCCGAGGCGAAAGATTCGACGTGCACTCCTACAACGCCCGGCCCGTGTGGCTGGTGGATTGCAC
>JBAUMA010000624.1:0-15660 GCA_049578485.1 Specibacter sp. | reverse complement strand
CCCCCGATGAGGTGCGCATGGTCATGGTGGACCCCAAGCGGGTTGAATTGACCGCCTACGAGGGCGTTCCCCACCTGATCACCCCCATCATCACGAACCCGAAAAAAGCTGCCGAGGCCCTGCAATGGGTGGTCCGGGAAATGGACCAGCGCTACGACGACCTGGCCAACTACGGCTTCAAACACATCGACGAGTTCAACAAGGCCGTCAAGGCTGGCAAGGTGCACCCGCCGGAAGGGTCCAAACGCATTGTGCGCCCCTACCCGTACCTGCTGGTGATCGTGGACGAGCTTGCCGACCTGATGATGGTGGCCCCCCGCGACGTGGAGGATTCCATTGTCCGCATCACCCAGCTGGCCCGTGCCGCCGGCATCCACCTGGTGCTGGCCACCCAGCGCCCGTCCGTGGACGTGGTGACGGGCCTGATCAAGGCCAACGTGCCCTCCCGCATGGCGTTCGCTACCTCCTCCGTCACCGACTCCCGCGTGGTCCTTGACCAGCCCGGTGCGGAAAAGCTGCTGGGCCAGGGTGACGCATTGTTCCTGCCCATGGGCAAGTCCAAGCCCATCCGCGTCCAGGGCGCCTGGGTCACGGAGGCCGAGATCAAAGCCGTCGTGGACCACGTCAAGGGCCAGCTCAAGGCCACGTACCGCGAGGACGTTGCCGTCGAGGCCCCGAAGAAGCAGATCGAGGACGACATCGGCGACGATCTCGAGGTGCTCCTGCAGGCCACCGAACTGGTTGTCACCACCCAGTTCGGCTCCACCTCGATGCTCCAGCGCAAGCTGCGCGTGGGCTTTGCCAAGGCCGGGCGCCTGATGGACCTGCTCGAGTCCCGCGGCGTCGTGGGCCCCTCCGAGGGATCCAAGGCCCGCGACGTCCTCGTCAAGCCCGACGACCTGGCCGAGACCCTGGCCGCCATCCGCGGCGACGGACCCGCAACAGGGGGCGCCGGCGTCGAGCCTTCAGGGGACGGCACCTCCGCTCCGGCGGTGGACCACATGGCGGCGGCCCTGGCTGAGAACGCCAACGCCAACCACGGCTGGGGCGGGGACCTGGTGGCCGATGACCTGGCCAACAGGACCGAGGCTGTGAACTATAATGACGGCGCCGACGGCAACGAAGAGGACGGCGGTGAGGACGCGTGGTCGTTGACGGGACGATGAGCGGCGCGTGCCGGCCCTCGCCCAATGACGATAGCCTTGCACTGTGACTGAAACCTCCGCGGCGGGCCCCGCCAACGCAAGCCCCTCGAACTGGAACCTGCCCAACGCACTGACCATGCTGCGCATTGTGCTGGTGCCGTTCTTCATCTGGTTCTTCCTGGCCGACGGCGGGCACTACGGCTGGTGGCGTTGGGCGGCCGTGCTGGCGTTCCTGGTGGCCATCTACACCGACAAGCTCGACGGCGACATCGCTCGGGCGCGCGGGCTCATCACCAGCTTCGGCAAAATTGCCGACCCCATTGCCGACAAGCTGCTCATTGGCTCGGCACTGATCCTGCTCTCCGCTGTGGGGGAGCTGTGGTGGTGGGTCACGATCGTCATGCTGGTGCGTGAAATCGGCATCACCTTGTTACGTTTTGTGGTGATTCGTTACGGCGTCATGGCCGCCTCCAAGGGCGGAAAGCTCAAGACCGTCCTGCAGACCGTGGCCATCTTTGTGTACCTGCTTCCCGTCACCCCCGCCACCCCGTGGCTTTCCATGGTGGCGCTGCTGGTCATGCTCCTGGCGTTGGCCGTCACGGTGGTGACGGGCGTGGACTACGTCGTCAAGGCCGTGCAGCTGCGCAACAGCGGCCGCCGGAATGCGGCAGCGCATGATTGAGATGAGCGTACCCGGCATGGATTTGGCGGCCCTGGTGGCCGATGCCGTCGCGGTCGGCCTGAGTGTCTCGACGGCGGAGTCGCTGACCGGGGGACTGCTGGCGGCCACCATCGTGGACGTTGCCGGCGCGTCGGGAATGTTCAACGGCGGCGTGATTGCGTACCAAAATGACGTCAAGGTCAGCGCCCTGGGCGTCCCGGCAGAACTGTTGGCCGAGCGCGGGGCCGTCGACGCGCAGGTGGCCTGTGCCATGGCGTTGGGCGCCTGCCGCGTCACCGGCTCCCGGGTGGGCCTTTCCACCACGGGCGTGGCCGGCCCCGAACCGCACCAGGGCAAGGAGGTGGGCCAGGTGTTCATCGGCGTCGCCATTGACGGGGAGGTCCAGGCCTACGATTACCGCTTCGGCGGCGACCGCGCCATGATCCGCCGACAGGCGGTCGATGAGGCCATCGCCCTCCTCCGGCAAGTCGTCACGGCGGCCCGGGAACAAAAGTTGTAACCCGATAGTTAGTCATAGTGAACGCATCGGCCGGTGATCCGCTCTAGGATGGAATCACCAACCGGGCGTAGCCAATTCGGCGCCGCCGAAAAGGTTGTACCGATTGAACGAGGAGTAAGGCGATACCGATGGTGAAACAACCCGTATCCGTAAACGGCGTCGTGCGCTGGCGGGATGTGGGTTTGGCGGACGAGGCGAAGCATCAGCAGAAGGAGCGCAAGATGGTGGTATTACGCCACGAAATTGGAGACGTTCTGCGCGATGTGCGCCAACGTCAGGGACGTACCCTCCGCGAAGTCTCACACAATGCACGCGTTTCGCTGGGCTACTTGAGTGAGGTGGAACGTGGACAAAAGGAAGCCTCTTCCGAGTTGCTGTCCTCCATTTGTTCCGCGCTTGACGTGCCGCTTTCAATCATGCTCAGGGAAGTGAGCGACCGTCTGGCCATCGCCGAAGGCGTGGCCGTCCCGGACACTGTTCCCCAGGAATTCGCGGCACGTTATGGCCGTGACTTGAACGAGGAACTCTCCGATGAACTCAGCAAGGACTTAATGTCCAGCGCTTTCTAACCCTGCCGGGTTCGGCCCATTGCCGAACATGGCCCAAGATCATTTTTCCCAGTCTGCCGCGGTGTGCGGCAACTGCAAAAGGAGCAGGCCCCGCCGTCATCGGCGGGGCCTGCTCCTTTTTGCTACGCCGCCTAGGCCCCGTCGTCGTTGTTGAGCTTGGCGAGGAGGGCTGCCAGGGTTGTCAGTTCGGCCGGATCCCAGTGTTCAAGCAATTTATGGAACGCCTCCTGGCGGCCGGCGTGGACCGAACGCATTTTGGCCAGTCCCTCCGGTGTCAACTCGATCAGCTGCGCCCGGCCGTCGCGGGGATCGGCCTCCTTTTGGACCAGCCCCACACCTTCCAGGAAACTGATTTGACGGCTGACTGAGGGCTTGCCCACGCCTATGCACTTGGCAAGCTCGGTCAAGCGCATGGCGCCCTGGTTCATCAGGACCGCCAACAGCCCATAGGCGGCCGGCTCCAGCTCCGGATGGACGCTGCGGGTCAGTGAGTGGCTGACTACCCGCGCACGGCGCCACAGCAGGCTCAGCTGGATCTCCAGCGTTTCAATGGCCGCCGTCGTGTCGTTGTCGACGGCGGCCGTGCCGTGCTCCGGTGGAGATGGGTCTGTGCTCATGAATCCAGTCTAGGGCGGTGCAGCCCTGCCGATGCACTGCGGGGCTACCGCTGCTTCGTGCGAGAATGGACTGGTGCGAGTAAGCGAGTTTTGGCGATTGATGGATGACGAATTCAGCCCCGGGTATTCCCGCGTGTTGGCCCGGGACCTAGTCCTGGCCGGAGTGGGCGGCACCACTGCCGTTGACGCGCTCCGGGCCGGCTACGACCCCCGGGAAGTATGGCTGCAGGTGTGCCGGATGCAGGACGTGCCCGAAATCCGGTGGCTGGGCCGGGACCTGCCGGTGAAAAAGTAACGCCCAATTCCCGACACGCCAACGACTGTTTCGAATACCTGTTCTAAAGCGGGTAGACTTGTCTGTGAACGCGACTGTGGTGCTGGATGAAAAAGTTCTCCACAATTTTGGCCCCCGGCCCGGCATCGCAGCGACAATGTCGGAGCCTTGAACTAGCGTTTTAAGTAACGGAAGAAGCCTTCAGGGCTTGTTTCGCACATATGCAACTATCTGCTACAGACCACCAGCCGCTCGGACCGCGCACAGCGTTGCCGAACGGGGCCGGAAACGGCGCAAAGGAAAGACCGAGGTGAATCATGGCCGCTCCCGCAGACCGTGAAAAGGCGCTAGCCGCAGCACTGGCCCAAATTGACAAGCAATTTGGCAAGGGCTCGGTGATGCGCCTGGGCGACGACGTTCGTGCGCCCATCGAAGTGATCCCCACCGGATCCATCGCCTTGGACGTGGCCCTGGGCATTGGCGGACTTCCCCGCGGAAGGGTCGTGGAGATCTACGGCCCGGAGTCCTCCGGTAAGACCACGGTGGCCCTGCACGCCGTCGCCAACGCGCAAAAGAACGGTGGCATCGCCGCCTTCATCGACGCCGAGCACGCCCTGGATCCGGACTACGCCGCCAAGCTTGGCGTTGACGTGGACGCCCTGCTGGTATCCCAGCCGGACACCGGTGAGCAGGCATTGGAAATCATGGACATGCTCATTGGCTCCGGCTCGCTGGATGTCATTGTCATTGACTCCGTGGCCGCACTGGTTCCCCGCGCCGAAATTGAAGGCGACATGGGAGACAGCCACGTCGGCCTGCAGGCCCGGCTCATGAGCCAGGCCCTGCGTAAGATCACCGGCCGGTTGAGCCAGACCAAGACCACCGCCATTTTCATCAACCAGCTGCGTGAAAAGATCGGTGTCTTCTTCGGCAGTCCCGAAACGACCACCGGTGGCAAGGCGCTGAAGTTCTACGCGTCCATCCGCATCGACGTCCGCCGGATCCAGACCTTGAAGGAAGGCGCCGACGCCGTTGGTAACCGCACCAAGGCCAAGGTTGTCAAGAACAAGATGGCACCGCCGTTCAAGATCGCCGAATTCGACATCATCTACGGCCAGGGCATTTCGCGTGAAGGCGGAATCATCGACATGGGCGTGGAGCACGGCATCATCAAGAAGTCCGGTTCCTGGTACACCTACGACGGCGACCAGCTGGGCCAGGGCATGGAGAACTCGCGCCGCTTCTTGAAGGACAACCCGGAGTTGACCGAGGAACTCGAGCGTCTCATCAAGGCCAAGCTGGGCGTGGGCATCCAGCCCGTGGTCGAAGAGGAGAAGGCACCGAAGCTGAAAGCCGTTGACGGCTTCTAGGTGACGCGGTGAACGTGAAAAGGCCCGCTGAGGAACTGGACCCCGACGCCAATCCGGCGTCGGTGGCCCGGTCCATCATCTTGCGCCAGCTGACCAATTCGCCCAAGAGCAGGCACCAGCTGGCGCAAAAGCTCGCAGAACGCCACGTCCCCGAGGATGTTGCCGAGGCAGTGCTGGACCGTTTTGTCGAGGTCAAGCTGATCGACGACGCAGAATTCGCGAACTTGTGGGTCCGCAGCCGGGCCTCGAACAAATCCCTGGCCCGGGGAGCCTTGAAGCGTGAACTCGCAGAGAAAGGCATAGACCCGGAACTGGCCCAGGAGGCACTAGCCCAGATCACCGACGAGGACGAGCACGAAAGTGCCGAAGTGCTGGTTCGCCGGAAACTGCGCGGCACCATGGATCTCTCCGAAAGGGCAGAACGCGACAAGTACACGCGGCGGTGGGTGGCCATGCTGGCCCGCAAGGGCTACAACCCGTCGGCGGCCTTTGCGGTGGTGGCAAAAGTCATCGAAGAGTCACTGATTGACGAATCACCGTAGTCAATCACGGCGGGGACCGGCCAGGGGCGGCTATGCTAACGAACAATGAGTACCCATTCCCGTCATGCCCTCCGCACACTGTCCGCCGCAATAGCGGCCGGGCTATTGCTCGTATCCGGCGTGAGCGTGAACCCGGCGCTGGCTGACGACGCCCCGCCCAGCGGATTCCCGAGCTGGGCGGATGTGCAACAGGCCAAGGGCAATGCTGCCGCGACCCAAACCGAAATCGGCAAGATCAACGGGCTGCTTGACAGCCTCTCCGCCGAGTCGGATGTGCTTGGCACTGCCGCCGTGCAGGCCGGTGCCAGCTATTCAACCACCAAGACGGCCCTGGACGCCGCCAGCGCAAAAGTAGGCGTGCTGCAGGCACAGTCGCGCCTGGCCGCCACGGAGGCGGCCAAATACAAGAAGGAAGTCACGGCGGCCGCGGTCCAAAGCTACAAGTCCGGCGGAACGGGCCTGGGCATCTTTGACGCTATCAGCTCCCTCGATTCGCCGGACGCCCTTCAGGGACTGGACATGTTGCACCAGCTGGGCGGGCAGGCTGCCACCCAGCAGACACGGGCCAAGGACGCACAGTCCGTGGCCCACGCCCTGGCCACAGCGGAACAGCAGGCCGAAGCAGCACGGGCCGAGTTGGCCGCCGCGGCCAAGACAGCCATGGACAATGCCGTCGCCGCCCAGCAGGCTGTTGTTGCCCAGCTGGCAGCAAAGCATAAACAAAGCACCACCCTGACCGCCCAGCTGGCATCCTTGAACAACACCACGGCGGCCGTGGAACAAAAATATCGGCAGGGGCAGGAAGCGCTGGCCGCCTACGCCGCCGCCCAGGAAGCTAAACGCCAGGCCGCCGCAGCAGCCCAGGCACGGGCGGCAGCGGCGGAGGCAGCCAGGGTGCAGGCTGAACAGCAAGCGGCCGCCAACGCCGGGGTGCCGGCTGCGCCCCAGCCGGCCGCTCCGGCAATCCCCGACCCGGGCGGCGGCTTCATTCCCGTTGAGGTGCTGCTCCCCAATATTCCCGGGGGAGAAGTCAATGACCCCTCCGGCGCGCAGGCGTACGCCGCGAGCCGGCTGGGCGCCCACGGCTGGGCGCAGAGCCAGTTCCAATGCCTGTTCCAGCTGTGGACGCAGGAATCTAGCTGGCTGACCAACGCCACCAACTCCTCGAGCGGAGCGTACGGGATCGCCCAAGCCCTGCCGCCAGGGAAATACGCCGAGACGGGTGGCGACTGGCTGACCAACTACCGCACCCAGATTGACTGGGGCTTGAACTACATCGGCAACCGCTACGGCTCGCCCTGCGGTGCCTGGGCCCACGAAGTATCCAACAACTGGTACTGACGCACGCCCGCACTGTCTGCCAAGGGCTTCCGCGGCTGATGTGGTGATTCGCCCCCGGTGTACCGGGCACGGATCACCACAACAGCCCCCGGGCCGTCCGGAGCGGGGGCCGAGCACCACAACAGCCCCTCACTGCACGGAGGAACGTGCGGCTCGGCGATGGTTTAGTCGAAAATCGGCGCAGGTCTTAAGCTGAATGGGTGAGCCTGACCCTAGACGGCGTTGAATCTTCCGCCACCACACTTTCCAGCCGCCCCCGCACCTATGAGGTGCGCACCTACGGCTGCCAAATGAATGTCCACGATTCCGAGCGCATGGCCGGACTCCTGGAAGCCGCCGGAATGGTCGCCGTCGGGGAAGCCGGTCCGGCACCCGTCCTCGACGCCAACGGAGATCCCGTGCCCGACGTCGTCGTGTTTAACACCTGCGCCGTCCGCGAGAACGCCGACAACAAGCTCTATGGCAACCTCGGCATGCTCGCCCACGTCAAGGAGCTCAACCCCGGCATGCAAATCGCCGTCGGCGGTTGCCTGGCCCAAAAGGACCGCGACACCATCCAAAAGCGTGCGCCCTGGGTTGACGTGGTGTTTGGTACGCACAATGTTGGCGCCCTGCCGGTCCTGCTGGAGCGGGCCCGACACAATGCCGACGCGCAGCTGGAGATCCTTGAATCCCTGGAGATCTTCCCCTCCACCCTGCCCACCAAGCGCGACGCCGTGTACTCGGGTTGGGTCAGCATCTCCGTGGGCTGCAACAACACCTGCACGTTCTGCATTGTGCCGTCCCTGCGCGGCAAGGAACGCGACCGCCGCCCCGGCGAGATCCTCGCCGAAATCCAGGCGCTGGTCAACGACGGCGCCATCGAGGTCACGCTGCTGGGCCAGAACGTGAACTCGTACGGCGTCGAATTTGGCGACCGGCTGGCGTTTGGCAAACTGCTGAGGGCCTGCGGGCAGATCGAGGGCCTGGAGCGGGTGCGCTTCACCAGCCCCCACCCGGCCGCATTCACCGACGACGTCATTGCCGCCATGGCCGAAACCCCCAACGTCATGCCGCAGCTGCACATGCCCCTGCAGTCCGGTTCGGACAAGCTGCTCAAGGACATGCGCCGCTCTTACCGCTCGGCAAAGTTCCTGGGCATCTTGGACAAGGTGCGCCAGGCGATCCCGCACGCTGCCATTTCCACCGACATCATCGTCGGCTTCCCCGGTGAGACCGAGGAAGACTTCCAGGCCACGCTCGACGTCGTGGAGAAGTCACGCTTTGCCACGGCCTTCACCTACCAGTACTCCAAGCGGCCGGGCACGCCGGCCGCGGATTTGCCCGATCAGCTGCCGAAGGAAGTGGTCCAGGAACGCTTCCTGCGCCTGACTGCGCTGCAGGACAGGATTACCGCCGAAGAAAACGCCAAGCAGGTCGGCAAAACAGTGGAGGTCATGGTCACCGCCCAATCCGGGCGCAAGGCCGCATCCACCCACCGGCTCTCCGGCCGGGCACGGGACCAGCGGCTGGTCCATTTCAGCGTTCCCGACGGTGCCGAAACGCCCCGCCCGGGCGACCTGGTCACGGTCACCATCACGGAGGCCGCCACGTTCCACCTGGTTGCCGATCCAGGAACCGCCGCAGACTTCTCGCTGCGCCGTTCCCGCGCCGGCGACGCGTGGGACCTGGCCCAGGCAGCATCCTGCGGCGTGCCAACCGCGCCGTCGTCCGACGGCGCCCGGCCTTCGGTCAGCTTGGGCATGCCGTCGCTGCCGGTTCGCGCCACGTGATTCCGGGCGCCCCGCTGCCGCCGGTTGTCGCCGTCGTCGGTCCCACGGGATCCGGGAAGTCCGAGCTTGCCCTGCAGCTGGCCGAGCGGTTTGACGGGGAGGCCGTCAACGCCGACTCCATGCAGTTTTACCGCGGCATGGACATCGGCACGGCCAAGCTGCCCGTGGCTGGGCGACGGGGCATACCCCACCACCTCATGGACTTCCTCAGCGTCCGCGAGGACACCACCGTGGCACAGTTCCAGGCCATGGCCCGTGCTGCGATCGCCGACATTCAGTCGCGCGGCAAGCTGCCCATCCTGGTGGGCGGCTCGGGGCTATATGTCCGGGCGGCCATTGACGTACTGGAGTTTCCCGGCACCGACGCGGACATTCGCGCCCGGCTGGAAACCGTACTCGCCGCGGACGGCCTGGCCCCGCTGGCAGCCCGGCTGGCAGCTGTGGACCCCGTCTCCGCCGCGCGCATCAGCGACGGAAAACGCGTCGTCCGCGCCCTGGAAGTGCACGAGCTTACCGGCCGTCCCTTCAGCTCGTTCATGCCGGCACGCGACTATGTGCAGCACTCCGTGCAGATAGGCCTCAACGGTGACCGGGCCACGCTCCACGAAAGGCTCGCCGCCCGCGTTCACACCATGGTCGATGAAGGGCTGCCAGGGGAGGTTGCGGCGCTCATCCCGCAAGGCCTGCGCGAGGGCCGCACGGCCCAGAAGGCGTTGGGCTACCAACAGTTCCTTCGCGTGATCGACGGCGAATCCACCGTCCCCGCCGCCGTCGAGGAAACCATTGTGGCCACCCGCCAGTTTGCCCGCCGTCAACTCACCTGGTTCCGGGCGGACCCCCGCGTGCAGTGGCTCGACTGGGCCCAGCCGGATCTGGGCGAGGCTGCCGCAGGACTTGTCCGGGCTGCCATGGATGCGGCACGGCCAGGCCCCGGCTTGCCTTAGGGTTAATCCATGACTGATGAACGTGAGCACGCCGTCCCCGCACTCCTGACCGGCCTGCGCTTCTCGAAGGGCCACGGCACGGGCAACGACTTTGTGCTCGTGGCGGATCCCGACGCCGACCACGTCATCACAGCGGAGCAGGTTGCGCAACTATGCGACCGCCACCGCGGCATCGGTGGTGACGGGCTCATCAGGGCCGTCCGCTCCCAGCACCTGCCCGAAGGTGTTGAATTGCTGGCCGGCACCCCGGATGCCGAGTGGTTCATGGACTACCGCAACGGCGACGGTTCCCTCTCGGAAATGTGTGGCAATGGTGTGCGTGTGTTTGTGCACTTTTTGATCGAACAGGGACTGGTGACGCTGCGACCCGGCCACGAACTGACCATTGGAACCCGTGGCGGCCCCAAGGTGGTGGCGCGCACGGAGAACGGTTACCGGGTCGACATGGGGCCCTGGGACTTCATCTTCCCCGACCAGGCTGTCGAGCGCGGGATGGATTCACTCGTCAACGCGACGGGACTGGACGTGTCCCGCCCCGCTCTGTCGGTGAGCATGGGCAACCCGCACACCGTGGTGGCCCTGGCGGACCTCGAGGAACTGGCCGGCACCAACCTCTTTGTGGCGCCCGAGGTTTCCCCCTTGCCCGAGCACGGCACCAATGTGGAGTTTGCGGTCCCGTCCGAACCCCTCGTGGTCGACGGCGTCGGCCACATCAGCATGCGCGTCCACGAACGCGGCGTGGGGGAAACCCTCTCCTGCGGCACCGGAGCCTGTGCGGCCGCCGTGGCCACGCGATTCTGGGCCGGCGCCGATGCTCCCGACACTTGGGCGGTTGAGGTGCCCGGCGGCACTGTGGGTGTGCGTTTCTTCCCCGGCCCCGACGGTCGTGAACACGTTGAACTCAGCGGCCCCGCAGTGATCGTGGCCGTCGGCGTCCTTTCCTGAGCGGTTCCTACGGCTTGGTGCGGGTGACGCGCAGGATCCGGAACGCCTTGGACGTGGAATCGCGGGCCACCGTGAATCCGGCCTCGGGGAACCTCTCCTGGAGTTCCTCGGTCAGCCAGCGCTGCAGCGAGTCCGCGCCAAGGTTCTTTTGCACCACCAGGTAGGCGGTGCCGCCTTCGGCCAGCCGGGGCAGCCACATCAGCAGGATCGAGTGGAGCTCGGCCTTGCCGACCCGGATGGGCGGGTTGGACCAGATGGTGGCGAAGCGCACGTCGGGGTCGACGTCGTTGGGCGTTGAAACGCGCACATTGGCCAGGCCCAAAGCCTTGGCGTTGTCGCCGGTCAGTTCGATGGAGCGCTCGTTGACGTCGACGGCGTACACGGTTGCCTCGGGGGAGCGCAACGCCAGCGTCAAGGCGATCGGGCCCCAGCCACAGCCGATGTCCAGCAAGTTCCCCGTGGCAGACGGTGCGGGGGCATCGGCCAGCAAGATGGCCGTGCCCTTGTCCACCCCGTCGGGGCTGAAGATGCCGCCGCCGGTTTGCAGGGTCCGCGGCTCCCCGGCCAGCACCACCTGGAGTGGCCGCCGTTTCAGCGGGGTTGACGGCTGTGAACTGAAGTAATGATCTGCACCCATAGTCCTGCCAGATTAGTGTGAATCGGGCGCAAAAGGTATCTAGGCGTGCCTAAGCGCCCGCCGGGACCCGCCCTTTATCCACAGCCCGTGGCCGGCAAAGGTGTGCGCGTCGGTGCCCGGGACTACGATTGATACAACCGCCCATAAGGAGAACATGTCCAACGCATCTGCACCCCACGGTTCCGCTGACCACAACGTGCCCGCCAGCGGTCCCACCAAGGGGCCGGTGGAAGAATCCGGCCAGGACCTTTCCGTGGCCGAGATTGAGGCAGTGATTGACCGCATTCTGGCCAAGGATGCCGCAACCTCCCGCGCAGTGCGCGAGGACGCCGCCCTTGACGCACAGGATCCCCAGTCCGGAGCCAGCCACCCCATCATCGGCCGCGCCCAGGCCGTCTCCAAACTGGCCCGCGAGCACAGCAGCTTCGACGGGGACCAGTCCGAGCTTGCCGAACGAAACGCCCTGCGCCGCACCGCCGGTTTGTCCACGGAGCTCGAAGACGTCACCGAGGTCGAATACCGCCAGCTGCGCCTTGAACGCGTGGTGCTGGCCGGGCTGTGGAGCAACGGCACCATGGCCGACGCAGAAAACTCGCTGCGCGAACTGGCCGCCCTGGCCGAAACCGCCGGCTCGGAGGTGCTTGACGGGATGGTCCAGCGCCGTGCCAAGCCGGACCCCGCCACCTACCTCGGCACGGGCAAGGCCCAGGAACTAAAGGAAATCGTGCACGCCACCGGCGCGGACACCGTCATCATCGACGGCGATCTCGCCCCGTCCCAGCGGCGCACGCTTGAAGAAGTCGTCAAGGTCAAGGTCATCGACAGGACGGCCCTGATCCTTGACATCTTTGCCCAGCACGCACAATCCCGTGAAGGCCGGGCCCAGGTCGAGTTGGCCCAGATGGAATACCTGCTGCCGCGCTTGCGTGGTTGGGGCGAGTCCATGTCCCGCCAGGCCGGCGGACGCGTGGGTGCCGCCGGTGGCGGCATCGGCTCCCGTGGTCCCGGTGAAACAAAAATGGAGCTGGACCGCCGGAAGATCCGCACCCGCATGGCGAAGCTGCGACGAGAGATCGCCGCAATGAAACCGGCCCGGGAAACCAAGCGAGCCAACCGCAAGCGCAATTCCGTGCCGTCCGTGGCCATAGCCGGGTACACGAATGCAGGCAAGTCCTCGCTGCTGAACCGCCTGACGGACGCCGGCGTGCTAGTGGAAAATGCCTTGTTCGCCACGCTTGACCCCACGGTGCGGAAGACCGAGACGGCCGACGGCCTGGGCTACACACTGGTGGACACGGTCGGCTTTGTCAGGTCCCTGCCCACGCAGCTGGTGGAGGCCTTCCGCTCCACTTTGGAGGAGGTGGCCGACGCCGACTTGATCCTGCACATCGTTGACGCTTCGCACCCCGATCCCGAGGGCCAGATCGCCGCCGTTCGCACGGTGCTTGGTGAGGTTGACGCGCTTAAGATCCCCGAGATCATCATTTTGAACAAGGTGGACATCGCCGACCCGATCGTCGTCGAACGCCTGCGCCTGCGCGAGCCGCGCACCGTGGTGGTCTCGGCCCGCACAGGCCAGGGCATCGATTAGCTGCTGGTCGCCATCAGCGAGGCCATCCCGCGCCCCGGCGTGGACCTGACCCTGCTCATCCCCTATGACCGCGGGGACGTTCTGAACAGGTTGCACGGCAGTGACGCGGAAATCCTCAGCATTGAGCACGGCGAACACGGCACCATTGCCCACGTGCGTGTCCGGGAAGACCTGGCGGCCGAGGTGGCACCGTTTGTCCAGCATGAGTGAGGCCGCCCCATCCACGGACAAGGCGGAGTTGACCGGTCAAGCCCTTGAACTTCTCGATGCCGCCGTTGAGTCGATGGGGGGCCAGCGGCGCGACGGCCAGCATGAGATGGTCCGCCGCGTCGTGGACGCCATTGAAACCGGTGATCACCTCCTGGTCCAGGCCGGCACCGGAACGGGAAAGTCCCTGGCCTACCTGATCCCGCTGATCGTGCATGCCCTGGGCAGCGACAAACCCTCCGTGGTGGCCACGGCAACGCTCGCGCTGCAGGCCCAGATCGTGGGACGCGACGTGCCGCGCCTGCTGGCCGCCCTGGAACCGCTATTGCCCCGGCCCATCGACGTCGCACTTGTCAAGGGCCGCAGCAACTATGTGTGCAAACACAAGCTCGGTGGCGGCTTCCCGACCGAGGACTCCTCCGAGGGTGCCCTTTTCAGCCTCGGCGAGGACTCCAGCGTGGTGCACCTGCCCGGCGTGAAGACCGGCCCCACCTCACCCCTGGGACGAGAAGTGGTGAGGTTGCGCGAGTGGGCCGAGGAGACCGACACCGGTGACAGGGACGAACTCGTCCCCGGCGTCACCGACAAGGCCTGGCGCCAAGTGTCCGTCACGTCCATGGAATGCCTTGGCGCGCAAAAGTGCCCGCTGGCGGAGATCTGCTTTTCCGAACTCGCCAGGGCCAGGGGAGCGCAGGCCGACATCGTGGTCACCAATCACGCCATGCTGGCCATCAGCGCCTTTGAGGGGATTGCCGTCCTGCCCGACTACGACGTCGTCGTGGTCGATGAGGCGCACGAACTCCAGGACCGGGTCACCGGCGCGGTCACCGGCCAGCTGTCGGTCCAAATGGTCCAGGCTGCGGCCTCGAGCACTCGCAAGCACACGGGGGTTTCCGTGGATGGCCTGCACGGGGCCGCCACGGCCCTGGACATGGCCTTTGCCGGCACCGCGTCGGGACTGCTGCCCAATGGCCTGGGTGAGGCCCACACAGCGGCGATTGAGCAGTTGCGTGATGCCGCGCGGGTGGCGCTGTCCGATTCCAAGCCCGACGGCAACGCTGCGGCCGACGGCGGCCGCTCCATCGCCCGTTCCAGGCTCAACCTGATCTTCGACCTGTGCGAGCGCTTGCTGACGGCGCAGGACGCCCGTGAGGTGGTGTGGGCCTCGCGCACCGGCACGTTCACGCCCGGGCAGGGGTACCAGAAGGCCGATGACAGCGAGCCTCCCGTGATCAACATTGCCCCGTTGAGCGTGGCAGGGAAACTGCGGGAGGGCCTCTTTGAGGACCACACCGTGATCCTCACATCGGCGACGCTGGCCATCGGTGAATCTTTCCAGGCAACAGCCGGGGGACTGGGCCTGCTGGGCGCCAATGCGCCCGCCTGGACCGGGGCCGACGTCGGCTCCCCCTTTGATTACCCGAAACAAGGCATGCTGTACGTGGCGGCACACCTGCAAAAACCGGGCTTTGGCAATTCCCCCGAGCAATTGGCCGAGCTGGAGGCACTCATTACCGCGGCCGGGGGAGGGACCCTTGCGTTGTTTTCCTCGCGCCGGGCAGCCGAGGATGCGGCCGAAAAGCTGCGCAAGAAGCTCAAGGTAAAAATCCTGTGCCAAGGGGACTCCTCCATGTCGGGATTGATCAAGGAGTTTTCCGACGAACCCGACACCTGCCTCTTCGGCACCATGTCCTTGTGGCAGGGGGTCGACGTCCAGGGGGCCTCGTGCCGGCTGGTGGTCATCGACAGGATCCCGTTCCCGCGTCCCGACGATCCCCTTGTAACAGCCCGGGCCCGTGCCGTGGCTCAAAGCGGCGGCGACGGCTTCATTGCCATCTCCGCCACGCATGCCGCCATCCGGCTGGCGCAAGGGGTGGGCCGGCTCATCCGCTCCAGCAGCGACAAGGGTGTGGTGGCCGTCCTGGACTCGCGCCTGGCCAATGCCAGCTACGGCGGGTTCCTGCGCGCGGCCCTGCCGCCGTTCTGGTCCACCAAGGACCGTAAGGTGGCGCTGGCGGCCCTGCAAAGGCTTTCGGGCAAGTAGCTCAGGCGGCCGCGCGGCGACGGCCCGGCATTTTCTCGGCGGCTTTCCGGTCCTCGGCCGCGGGCGGCCTCGGGGCCTCTCCGACGCCACCTTCGAAAAACCGGCCCGTCGCCGGGAACATGAAAGAGCCCCGACCATCTGGCCGGGGCTCTTTCATGCCCGCGTGTGCGGGCTCTCAAACTACAGGCTGCGCAGCACCGAGACCACTTTGCCCATGACGGTGGCGTCGTCGCCGAGGATGGGCTCATAGCGGGTGTTTTGCGGCAGCAGCCACGTGTGTCCATCACGCTGGCGGAACGTCTTGATGGTGGCCTCGTCTTCCAACAAAGCCGCGACGATGTCGCCATTGTTGGCCGTGTTTTGTTGGCGCACCACCACCCAGTCGCCATCGCAAATGGCGGCGTCGATCATGGAGTCGCCCGCCACCTTGAGCATGAACAGCTCGCCGTTGCCCACGATTTGGCGCGGCAACGGCATGATG